>NZ_CALGVK010000103.1:0-9455 GCF_937930195.1 uncultured Empedobacter sp. | reverse complement strand
AATTCCATTGTATATACTCATATAATCATAAATTTCATCACCTGCTGGTTCAATATCAAATTCAGTGAATGTGATGGATACTTTTTCTCCTTCAATTGCTGGTTTGAATATTTTGACAATATTTTCATTTGGAGAATAATTACCATTTGCTCCACCCGAATCGTAATACAAATCTCCGTTGCAATAATCTCCAGGAATTTCTATAATTGTTGAAACTGTCGATGAATTTGATGTTTCAGAACATTTATTTGCAACTTCTATTCTGTAATAAGCGTTTTTTTCTAAGTTATCAAACGTTAAAGTTTTAGAAGTTGTTTCTTTCCATTGTGCTTCTGGAGCACCTATTTTTTGAAATTTATAAATCCATTTTGTCCCTACTTCGTCTTCTATTGTGTAGGTAATACTCAAATCATTTAAAACTCCATTTACAGATTTTATGGTTTGTTGACAAGTCATACTACAATCTGTACTTAAACAAACTTTACCATCAACAGTTGCACGAATCAAAGCACCTGGTTGTTCACCAAATCCATTCGAAAAGTTAATCCCTACACCTCCTAACAAATGACAATAACTCATAATTGTACCTTTATCGGCATAAGGAATTGGACCAGTAGGACATGTACCCTCTGCTAAACCAGGATCATAAGTTGGTGCACAACCATCAATTGCAGTACCGTCTCCGTTCCAAGAACATGAATGTGTATGTGGCGAACCTAAGGCATGTCCCATTTCATGTGTCATTGCCATAATAGTCCACGAATAAACCGGAATATTATTGTACGTCATATTGATTCCAGAATATGCATATCGATATTGATTGTTGCACATAGAATCCAAATAGGCAACAGATGTAGATGATGGATAATTAACCAAGTGAGCAAAATCTCCATCAAAATCAGTTCTTGTAGTTCTAAATTTATTTAACTGAGCACTATAATTACCAGTGTAAGGATCTTGTTCTGTCCAAATCATTACTTGAGACAATGATGTTCTTATGTAATCGTTTGAATAAAGTGTTGCAATATTATTATGAATAGCTGTTAACCAATCTAATGTTTTTGTTTCGTCAGATCCGTTTTGTTTATAAGGAGCATAAGCAATTTCATAATACACACGAACACATCTTTCTGTCATTTCATTTGTCGTATTTTTCAATACTTTTGCATCAAAAGATGGTTTATAATTTTTATTTTCTTCTAGTTGATCTACTGCACATTGTACATTATTTTTTGCTTCAACATTATAAGACGAATAGGATACATATTCTTCAGAATCTTTTAATTTACCAATAACCACGTCTCCTAAAGCGGTAGAAGAAGCCACACCAATTACTTGATCTTTAAAAACAGATAACGCTACCACAGAAGTTTTATCTCCACCAATTATACCTTGATAATATACTCCTGGTTGATAATTTATTCGTTTGTTATTTTGATCAACTGCTTTAAAATTATCTGTAAACAAGGTTTCATTCTTTACTAATTCTAAGCTAATTTTTCGTCCTTCAAAAGGAACCTCTAATGTAAAAGAATTTGGTTTTGATTGGTATAGATTAGATAATGCAACTTTTTCTAAATTAAAAACAGAAACTCCTTTTGCAAAGTCCGCAAACAAATTATTTCCTTTTTGTTGTATATTATCTCCAAATACATTGTAGGATTTGAAACTGCTACTTGTTAATTTAGCTTGATCTACTTTTTTAGCAATTGGCCTTTCTTGACCAAATGAAAGAGTGCTAAATACAAATGCAATTAATAATAAAATTAATTTTTTCATATTTTTTATTTTGTGTTAATTTTGGTAAATATATCAAATTTCAAAATTTTAACACAAAAAAAGAGTAGATAAAAACATCTACTCTTTTCTATTTTATATAGAATAATTCTCTTAAATCCTTACCACATCAGGAACCAATATTTCATATTTTCCTCCATTTCTCATCACATCACGAACAATACTCGAACTGATGTACGCTTTACCTGAAGAAGTTAATAAGAAAATAGTTTCGATGTTATGGTCTGTAATTGCACGATTGGTATGGGCAATTGCTTTCTCAAATTCGAAATCAGCTGGATTGCGAAGTCCACGTAAAATAAACTGAGCATTTACTTCATCGCAAAAATCAACTGTTAATCCATTATAAGACATCACTTCTACATTTCCAAATCTGCTAACAGAATCCTCAATAAACTTAATTCTTTGTTCCAGTAAAAACATATAATTTTTAGATGAATTTGTTCCAATTGCAACAATTATTTTGTCAAACAACGGAACTGCACGTTCGATAATATCTAAATGCCCTAATGTAATTGGATCAAAAGATCCAGGAAAAACTGCTATTCTGTCCATGGCGAAGGTCTATTTAAAGCAATTTCGATTTCGCTATCCATCAAATCTTCCAACGCAATTCCTGCATAAGCAGCTTGCTGAGGAAAAATACTTGCAGGTGAAAAACCTGGTAATGTATTCATTTCAATAAAATGCGGTTCTCCATTTACTATAATATATTCAGAACGAGAAAAACCAGACATATTGATGCATTTATAGGCTTTTGCAGCAACTTCACGCACACGTTGTTCAACTTCTGGTGTTAAACGCGCAGGCGTAATTTCGTCTGATAAACCATTGTATTTAGCGTCATAATCAAAGAATTCTGTGTGCGAAACAATTTCTGTAATTCCCAACACCATAGTTTCTCCTTTGTAATTTAATACACCTACAGAAACTTCTGTTCCATCTAAAAAAGACTCAACCAAAACTTCTTTATCTTCGTGAAAAGCTTTTTGCATTGCTGCTTCAAATTCTTCTTCTTTGAAAACTTTTGAAATTCCTAAACTTGAACCTGAACGATTTGGTTTTACAAAACAAGGTAAGCCTACTTGGTCAAGAATTTTTTTTGCAACATATTGATCTCCTTTGTTAATATAAATAGATTTTGCGTGAGGAATTCCATATTTACTCAATACTGCAATACAATCTTTTTTATTAAATGTTAAGGCAGATTGATAAAAAGGACATCCATTATATGCCAAACCGATCATTTCAAAATACGCTTGTAGATAACCATCTTCGCCTGGCGTACCATGAATTGTATTAAAAACGACATCAAATGTTATTTTTTTTCCATTTTTTTCAAATGAAAAATCACCTTTATTGATTGGATATTTCTCGCCTTCAATTTCGGCATACCAACCTTCTTTTAAGATTCGAACCCTTGTTCTGTCGTACTTTTCTGGATTTAGACTTGCGTAAATCAACTCGCAACTTTTCAACGAAACTACACTTTCGTCCGAGTATCCACCTGCTACAACTGCTACTCTTAACATGTTTAAATTAAAATTTATTCAAATATAGAACTTTGACATCAATCATAAATATTATTTTTAAACTATATTTGTGCGACAATTTATCATTTCAATGAAAGGAGTAAAATCAATCATACAAGTTTTGCTTAATGTAGCTATTGTAGTAGCGCTGTCATTTGGGCTTTACCATTTTATTTTTAACGTCTGGTTAGATTCATATACAAATCACAATGAATTTGTTGAAGTTCCGGATTTATCAAAAATGAATATTACAGATGCTACAACTAAGTTAGAAGAACTTGGTTTAACATACGAAGTAGATAGTTCTCGTTTTGATCCAAATACAAAACCTTTTTCAATTATGGATTTTTATCCAGCAGCAGAATCTCGTGTAAAAGAAGGGCGTCGTATTTTTATTAAATCAAATCCTAAAACATATCGTCCAGTTGAATTGCCTGATTTAGTAGGTAAATCAAAACGTTTAGCATTTACGCAATTAGAAATTTCAGGTCTTAAAATTGGTAAAATTATTTACGAACCAGATTTAGCAAAAGATGCCGTTCTAAAAATATTATACAATGGAAAAATCGTGAAACCTGGAGAACAATTACCACGTTTTGCTACAGTTGATTTGGTTTTAGGACGTGGAATGTTATCTGGTGTAAGAATGCCTAATTTAGTCAATTTAACTTTGACTGAAGCGAAGAAATCAATTAAAGATAATTTTTTCGAAATTGGTCAAATTAAATTTATTGGTGCTTCGAATGATACAATTAACGCAAGAGTGGTATATCAATTCCCTTTTGCTACAGACACTTACGATCAAGGTCAACCGATTGATATTTGGTTATCAACAGAACCTCGCGAAAAAATTAGAACGCAATTAAAAGAATTGGATATTCAGTACAAAAACTTTGGCGAAGATACAATTAGCGGTTCTCAATACAGAGATATTATAACACAGAAAGCTGAACAGCAGATCAAAGACATGCAAAATCAGCAACAACAAAATAATCCAACACCTGAGCAACAAAAGCCGATAGAAGCGCCTAAAGCTCCAGAAGAGATTATTATAGAATAGAAAGAATAAATGGCAGAAGATTTAGAAGATTTCTTACAAGAGGAAGACGACAATAAACTATACGAGCATTTTTCAATAACGGTTGACAAAGGTCAATCGTTATTGCGTATAGATAAGTTCTTGATGGTTAGAATTGAGAACGCTACACGAAATAAAATTCAACAAGCAGCTGATAACGGAAATATATTAGTTAACAATGAATCTGTAAAATCCAATTACAAAGTAAAACCTGGAGATTTTATACAGATTATGTTAGAAACTCCTCCGCGTGATAATGAAGTTATAGCAGAAGATATTCCAATCAAAATTGTTTATGAAGACGACCAAGTCGTTGTTATTGACAAAGAACCAGGAATGGTTGTACATCCTGGACATGGAAATTATACAGGAACTTTGGTTAACGCCTTAAAGTTTCATTTTGATAATTTACCTTCAATGTCTGAGCAAATGGAGCGTCCTGGTTTAGTTCACCGTATTGATAAAGATACAAGTGGACTTTTAGTCATTGCAAAAACGGAAGTTGCAATGACAAGTTTAGCCGAGCAATTTGCAGCGCATACAACCGACCGTTTGTACAACGCATTAGTTTGGGGAGTTCTAAACGAACAAGAAGGCACAATTACTGGACACATCGGTCGACATCTTAAAGATCGTATGCAAATGGCCGTTTTTCCTGATGGAGAACAAGGAAAACATGCCGTAACGCATTATAAAGTAATGGAGAATTTTTCTTATGTTACATTAGTTGAATGTAAATTAGAAACTGGTCGTACGCATCAAATTCGTGCACATTTCAAACATTTAGGACATCCTTTATTTAATGATGCTCGTTATGGTGGAGATCGTATTTTAAAAGGAACAACCTTCAATAAATACAAACAATTTGTTGACAATTGTTTCGCCGCATGTCCACGTCAAGCATTACATGCACGTACATTAGGATTTGATCATCCGACAACAGGAGAACGTATGTCGTTCGAATCACCTTTACCTGCAGATATTTTAACTATTTTGGATCGTTGGAGAAACTATTCGGTAAATTCTGTTCATGCAACGGAACCCGATACTCCTATTGATCGTCATGCAAAAGAATTAGAAGATTAATTACCTATCTATATCAAAAAGCACTTCACTTTGGAGTGCTTTTTATTTCTCATTCAATCAGTTAAAAAAAACTGATTAATAAATTTTCAATAAATGAAATTCACTGAATTAAATATAATCGAACCAATTTTAAAAGCAATTGAAGAAGCTGGTTATACAGAACCGACCGAAATTCAAGAGCAGTCTATTCCACTTGTATTAGAAGGAAACGATATTATTGGTTGCGCACAAACAGGAACAGGAAAAACAGCTTCGTTTGCAATTCCTATTCTACAAAACTTAACGAATACACCAAGTAAGGGACGAAAAGTTAGAACATTAATTTTAACACCTACTCGTGAATTAGCGATTCAAATCAATGATAGTTTTAAGTTATATGGTAAACATTTACCCTTAAAACATATCGCTATTTTTGGAGGAGTAAATCAAAATCCACAAATCGGTGCCATAAAAAATGGTGTTGATATTTTAATTGCTACACCTGGTCGTTTATTAGATTTGATTGGGCAAGGACATCTTAAAATCAATCAAATTGAAATTTTTGTTTTAGATGAAGCTGACCGTATGTTAGACATGGGATTTGTTCATGAGATCAAAAAGATTATCGAAATTATTCCAAAACAAAGACAAACCTTATTTTTCTCGGCTACAATGCCAAAATCTATTCGTAAGTTTTCTCACACTGTTTTAAATCGTCCTAAAGAAGTAAGTGTTACACCTGTTTCTTCGACTGCTGAAACGGTTGAACAGTTTGTTTACCATGTAGACAAGGACATGAAAGTAAAACTTTTGGTCAATATCTTAAATGAACATCCTGAAGAGCGTACATTAATCTTTACGCGTACAAAACATGGAGCAAATCGTTTGGTTAGACATTTGGAAAAAGCTGGAATTCCTTCGGCTGCTATTCACGGAGATAAATCTCAAAATGCACGTCAAAAAGCTTTGAATAATTTCAAAGAAGAAAAGTTAAAAGTACTTATTGCTACTGATATTGCCGCTCGAGGAATTGACATTGATCAATTACCGTATGTAATCAATTATGAATTACCTAATGTCCCAGAAACTTATGTTCATCGAATTGGTCGTACAGGTCGTGCGGGTCGCGAAGGAAAAGCAATCTCATTATGTGCTGCTGATGAAAGAGGTGATTTGGCAAATATTGAAAAATTAATTGGCAACTATGTTACTATCATTAAAACGCCAAAAGAATTTTATAAATTACCTGATGCCAATAGCAACAATAATTTCAAAAAAACAAACACAGGTTTCAAACCAAAGAAAGACACAAAACCGAAAAATCCTCATCGAGGGAGAAGAAAATAACATCAAAAAAATCACTTCGTAATGAAGTGATTTTTTTCTTTAATAACTATATTAAGAAATTAATATTATAATTGAGTAATCTTAAAATTACCTAAGTAGACTTGAGCTGGATTTTTATCATTATCCAATGCTAAATAAAAATATTTTTTAGTTTGAGGATTAACCATTTCAGTATCCAAAATCTTATAATTATTTACATAAGTTTTCATACGATCTTGCTCTACACTTATTTTTACATTCATTTTATTATTGATAAAATAAGACATATTAGCATCTACACTACTTCTTTTGGTTCCATCAAGTTCTTTACTTGTAAATTCGAAATTATCAAATCGATACGATGCTCTGATATTAATCGGATTACGACTTCCTATATAATAATGTTGTGTAACACCTTTCACGTAATCAAATCCGAAATCCAAATTAATTTCTTTGGAAGTATCTGATAAGACAACCACATCAAATTCGAGCGTAAAATTTTCAGGTATATGAACAAGTTCTTTTATTTTATAAGTGTTATCGTCATATAAACGTAACCATTTTCCAGGATAACCAGAAACATTCTCTACTCTACCCATTCCATTACTTGTCCATTTTGTTGCCATATTACCAACCGAATTTGCTGAAAAATCATCTTCAAAAATGATTTGATTTCCACTCACAAAATCATAGGACATCACTGAATTTTCTTGAAATGGTCCACTTTGGATAGTTGTAGAATTCTCTTTACCTTTTTTAGTCTGAACAGATTCGGTAGTTGACTTATTTCTTTTAGTATTAATTAATTTATCTGCTTTATCCTCTAATTTTCTTGAAATAGAATTCAATATCTGTGCTTGTCCAATAAATGATAATCCAAAAAAAGATAAAACAAATAGCATTTTGTACATATTTTTCGTCATAGTTTTGATTTTAAATTACTTCATTTACAAATAAACAAAAAATAAAATTATCAAAACATCACTATAAACTATTAGTTTTTAAAATGTTTATCAATTAAAAACGATAAAATCAAACAATCGATTACTGATAATTTTCATTAACAAACTGAATCACCAAATTCAAAGCATTAGTAGAAACAATTTTGATGAAATCTTCACGATCCAAATAGGGATAAAAATACTTTTTGTTAATGGTTTGTTGACCATTTGTCACCGAAACCCAAACCGTTCCTACTTCATTGTCATCTTCTCCTTTGTTTGGTCCAGCCACTCCTGTCGTTGAAACAGCTAAATTGGTCTTTAAAACCTTACAAGCTCCTAAAGCCATTTGCTTTGCGACTTGTTCTGAAACAACCGAATGCTGATCAATATCTTTTTGATTAACACCTAAAACAGAAGTTTTAACCGAAGTAGCATACGAAACAACACTACCAATAAAATAAGAAGAACTTCCCGAAACAGAAGTAATTAAAGTTGAAATATTTCCACCAGTACAACTTTCGGCTGTCGAAATTGTTAAGTCTTTTTGTTTCAAAAGATCTCCTAAAACTTGTTGCGCTTTCCCAGAATTTTCAGAAACTAAATATTTCCCTGCAATCAATTTAAATTTCTCAATTTCTTGTTGAATCAAATTTCTCAAAACAACCTCATCATCTCCAGTTGCTGAGAATCGTAAATCGATTGACGTACGATTTGGTAAGTAAGCTAAATGAATAAATTCTGGTAATTGATTTTCCCAATCTTCAACTAAAATTGCTAAATCGCTCTCTGGAATTCCACTGACTAAAATATCTCGGTGCACAATAATATCTGTTTGAAAATTATCTTTTAAACGAGGAATAATTTCATCTCTCATCAACCCTTTCATTTCAAATGGAACACCAGGAAGATTAATCAAAACTTTGTTTTCAATTGTTGTCCATAAACATGGTGCAGTTCCGTATTTATTTTGAATAAACGTTGATTTTTCAGGAATCAATGCTTGATCTTGATTGAGGTTATTTAATTCTTTTTTATAACCACGCGTGGCAAATAAATGGATGATATTTTCAATTACTTTTTCTTCTCTTATCAATTCGCACTCTAAAAATTGACATAAAGCCATTTTAGTTTTATCATCTTTTGTTGGTCCTAAACCTCCTGTTACAATAACAATATCCGACGTTGAAATTCCCCTTTGAAATGCTTCAATAATATGATTTAACTCGTCTTGAACTGAAATAATTTCTTCGACTTCAATTCCTATTTTATTTAATTGTTGCGCAATAAATGCTGAATTAGTATCGACAATTTGTCCGATTAAGATTTCGTCTCCAATCGTTAATAAAGTTGCTTTTGTTTGCATGATATAAAAAAACTTGCTTAAAGTTAAGCAAGTTTAGTGTTTTAATAATTATTTTTCAACTCCTTGATTATAGGCTTCTCGCTGAATTTGGTTTGAATCTTCAATCATTTGAAGAAATTCTGCTTGAGAAACTTTTTTCAATTTGTTATTGATTTTGAAAACAGGAGATTTTTTTAATTCTTTTTTCTTCGTTGCATTCCACGAAATCATGACTTCAATATCATCTCTCAAATATTTATAATGCAATTCTAAAATCAAACCTTTTGTACCATAAAATTTATCTGGTGAATATGAATAAGAAATTTGAGGAGCATACCAAGCAATTAAATCGTAGTTTTATATTTAGCTGT
>NZ_CALGVK010000102.1:0-2408 GCF_937930195.1 uncultured Empedobacter sp. | reverse complement strand
GGGTGCAACACCATCTACAATTGATGCAGCATTGAAAGTTGCAGATAAATATGATGTACAAGTTGCGATCCATACGGATACGTTAAACGAAGGAGGTTTCTTAGAAGATACAATGGAAGCGATCAATGGTCGTGTTATTCATACATTCCATACAGAAGGAGCTGGTGGAGGTCACGCGCCAGATATCATCAAATCTGCGATGTATCCAAATGTATTACCAGCATCTACAAATCCAACTCGTCCTTATTCAGTTAACACAATTGATGAGCACTTGGATATGTTAATGGTTTGTCACCATTTGAGTAAAAATATTCCTGAAGATGTAGCATTTGCTGACTCTCGTATTCGTCCAGAAACAATTGCTGCCGAAGATATTTTACATGATATGGGTGTTTTCAGTATCATGAGTTCAGATTCTCAAGCAATGGGACGTCCAGGAGAGGTGATTTCAAGAACTTGGCAAACGGCAAGTAAAATGAAAGATCAACGTGGAGAAATTGCAGAAGATAAAGGTCATGACAATGATAACTTCCGTGCAAAACGTTACATCGCAAAATATACAATCAATCCTGCAATAGCACACGGAATCTCAGATTATATCGGATCTGTTGAGGTTGGTAAAATTGCCGATTTAGTAATCTGGAAACCTGCCATGTTTGGTGTTAAACCAGAAATGATCTTGAAAGGAGGATTTATCGCAGGTAGTAAAATGGGAGATCCAAACGGATCTATTCCAACTCCACAACCAGTTATTTACAGAAATATGTTTGGTTCTTTCGGTAAAGCAGTTCAGAAAACGAATATCACATTCGTTTCTCAGGCTTCTATTGATAACGGAACAATTGACAGTTATAATTTGAACAGAGTTTTCTTACCTGTTAAAAACTGTAGAAATATTGGTAAAAAAGATTTGATTCACAACGATAAAACACCAAATATTGAAGTGAATGCAGAAAATTATAAAGTATATGTTGACGGAGAATATATTACATGCGAACCATCGGAAGTTGTTCCTTTAGCTCAATTGTATTATTTATTCTAATCATTAAAAATAGGCTCAGACAACGTGCTGAGCCTTTTCAAATTTTTTAATGAAATAATAAAATTAGGTTTTTAAGTATAAATGATAAATTTTAATCAAATAGTTTTTTCAATTGCAGTAATTGGAATGTCATTGATTTCAGGGAAAATGAACGGGCAAATCTTAGGAGGAATGAGATTGAAAGACAATGATGAAGGTCCAAAAGGACAATTTTCACTATATGGTTCATTGGATTATTCTAAAGTTACGTCGCCATCTGGTCGTAGTAGTAACGTCTCAAGTGCTCCGATTGGTATAGGATATTTCTTTAATAATAATGATGCGATTGGGGTTAACTACGCATATACAGAAGATAATATCAATCATCAAGTTGTAAGCAAACAAAATGAAACAGGGATTTGGTATAGTCCGTCCTTGGCGCTTGGAAAATATTTTACGCTAATTGCGCATTTTGATGTGCATTATGTTTGGGGACAACAATTGTCTGAAACAACAGCATCTATGGAAAATTTTAATGGTTTTCGATTGAGAGGTTATCCTATGATTGGGATTGTTTTAGGCGGCGGCTGGGGATTGAAATTTAGATTTGCAGATTTTTCGCTGTTAGAAACAAAATCAAAAGAAGGTTGGACAAAAACATCTGTTGCTGGAGTTAATGGCTCTGCATTTGGAATGGGCGTATCTAAAAATATCGATTTTAGAAGAAAAAATTAAGCAAGATGATTATTAATGAGAGAATAGGAAGTGTTGCAGAACAATCAATTTTACAATCAATTGATTATTTGGATTTAGATTGGTACGAAACAACCAAGAGAATTCAACGCAAAAGAACAAGAGGTGGAAAGGATGTCGCGATCAAATTTTTGAAAGATAAACAACGTTTGCACGATGGAGATATTCTTTTTATGGATGACGAAACGGCAATTGTTGTGAATGTTTTAGAAACCAAAACGATTGTGCTTTCTCCTCAATCTATTCTCGAAATGAGCGCACTTTGCCACGAAATAGGAAACAAACATTTACCACTTTACAATGAAAATGATTTGTTGCTTATGCCTTTCGAATTGACCATTTTTCGCTGGTTAGAATCATCTGGCTACAATCCAAAAGTTCAAGATTTAAAACTCCTACATCTATTGAATGCCAATGTAGATCATCATCGCGAGACCAAAGTAGGAGGTTCAATGTCTACAAAAAATCTGAAAATAAAATTATCGTAAAAAGATAAAGAATGAAACAAGAATTTTTAGCAAGTTTATTACATATTTCTGATCCTACTTTACCGATTGGTGCTTATACACATTCGAATGGATTAGAAACTTATATTCAGAATGGAATCGTCAATAATAAGCAAACGGCACAAGAG
>NZ_CALGVK010000101.1:0-30830 GCF_937930195.1 uncultured Empedobacter sp. | reverse complement strand
CACTATCTAATTATCGAAACAAGACAAAAATCTATAAGATATTTATCATAAAAAAATTATTTTTTTCTATAATCGCGTACCATTATCTCTGTGGCTGCTATCTTTTTATACAATCCTCTTGCTTCTTCTGCCGGAGTTCCGAAATAAGTTTTCCCTCCTTCCAAAGATTTACTTACACCTGCTTGTGCTAATAAGACTGCTTTTGTACCTATAGTTACACCACTCGTGATCCCAACTTGTCCCCAAATAGAAACTTCGTCTTCTACATTTACGCATCCTGCAATTCCTACCTGAGAAGCAATCAAACATTTTTTACCAATAATCGTATCGTGACCAATCTGAATTAGATTATCCATAATTGTTCCTTCACCAATAATTGTTGAGGCAGATACTCCTCTATCTATTGTACAGTTTGCACCAATTTCGACATGATTTTCAATAATTACATTTCCGACAGATTTTAAACGATCATAACCCGTTTCACGATTTTTGTAATAAAAAGCATCTGCACCCAAAACAGTTCCTGAACGAATAATAACATTATCTCCGATAATCGCATGATCGTTAATTGAAACATTAGAATGAATCACACAATTTTTACCAATTTTAACATGGTTTCCAATGAAAGCACCTGGTTGAATAATTGTCCCCTCCCCTATTTCTGCTGAATCAGAAATTTGCTTATTTGATGGTTGAAATGGTAAAAAATATTGGCCAATCTTTACAAAATCACGAAATGGATCATCAGAAATCAGCAGAGCTTTTCCTTCTGGACAATCAACTTCTTTATTAATTAAAACAATTGTTGCATTAGATTGTAATGCTTTATCGTAATATTTAGGATGGTCAACAAATACAATATCTCCCTCTTCTACACGGTGAATTTCATTGATTCCTTCAACTGGAAAATTTTCGTTTCCAATAAATTTTGCATCTATAATAGATGCAATATCTTTTAATTTATGTGTTTGTGGAAATTTCATCTTTCTCTACTTTTAAAAGTCTACAAATATAAAAATAAAAAAGCTGTCAAAAAATGACAGCTTTAATGATTTATGAATTAAATCGAATTATTTTTTCTTGAAAACCATTGTTTTAACATCATTTGCAAACAAAACTAATTTTCCGTTTTGAATTTCATATTTGTTTACATTGTTAAAACGCTCTCCAAATGCATCAGCATCTACACCTTGACAAGCCATACGTGTTGTCGCAATGTTTTTCACTTTAAGTGAATTTCCAACAGCTAAATAAGCACCTGATAAATTATTACATCCATCATTTCCAGAAACTTTATTATTTTGGAACGTTAAAGTTGGTTTCTGATTTGGAAAACGATCATCCAAAGATTTTGCACTTCTATCTCTACCAATAAATTCTTCTAATTCCCAAGAACCTGCTAAATTCCCTGGACGAACAAAAGTCATTACAACGATATCGTCTTGAATTAATAATAATTTATTATCTGAAATTGAATATTTTAACTTTCCGTTTAATTTTGAACTGAAATTTGAATCTTCTACATTCTCACATGCTTTCATCGTAGACATCATATTTCCGAAAGTAATTTCATTTCCTGAAATTGTAACCCCTCCGTTTAATGTGTTACATCCGTCAGAAGCATTTAACATATTAGTTGAAACAAAATTAAGATAAGGAACACCCATTGGATATGCTTCTGCCAATGTTGCTGCTTTCATAGAATTAACATGACTTAATTCCCATTTACCTAAAATAGAAGTTGTGTTAGTCGTTTCTGTATTTCCACCCATATTATTTACCGTAGAACAAGATGTTAAAAATCCTGTTGCTAAAATTGCTGCAAAAGATATTTTTAAGATTGTTGATTTCATAAAATTTAATTTCAAGTTTCTTCGTATTATACGAATACCATACCAAAATTGAAATATGTTAAAAATCTTTTCTACAATGCTTTTAAGAAAGATGAATTGATATCAATAAAAAGTTATAATTTTGAAAAATAAATCTGGTTTCATCCCTCAAAAATAATTCAATTTGATTTCTCAAAGAACAATAGATATAATCTTCGAAACAGCTCGTGTAGAAGAAGTTGTTGGTGATTTTGTCACTCTGAAACGTGCAGGTTCCAGTTTAAAAGGACTTTCGCCTTTTGGCAATGAAAAAACTCCTTCTTTTGTCGTATCACCTGCTAAACAAATTTGGAAAGATTTTTCATCAGGTAGAGGAGGAAATGTTGTCACTTTTTTAATGGAAGTTGAACAGTTTACCTATCCTGAAGCTTTGCGATGGTTGGCAAAACGTTATAACATCGAAATTGAAGAAGATGGAGAATATAATTTTGAGCAACAGCAAGAAGAAAAAGAACGAGAAAGTTTATATATTTTGACTGATTTTGCAAAGAAATTCTTTGTGAATCAATTACATAATTCCGAAGAAGGAAATTTAATTGGTCTTAGCTATTTCCGGGAACGCGGTTTTACAAAAGAAACGATTGATAAATTTGAACTCGGTTATTCACCAAAACAATGGGATGCATTAGCAGAACATGCTTTAAAAAACGGATATTCAAAAGAATTAATTGAGGAAGCTGGTTTAGCTACGTTTAAAGAAGATCATAAAAAATATGATAAATTTCGCGAACGTGTCATGTTTCCTATTTACAGTTTTTCTGGAAGAACTTTAGGTTTTGGAGGGCGTATTCTACGTAATGATGCCAAAGCTGCAAAGTATTTAAATTCTCCCGAAAATAAAATTTACCACAAAAGTAAAACACTTTATGGTTTATTTCAGGCAAAACAACATATTACAAAAGCCGATCAATGTTTTTTAGTTGAAGGTTATACTGATGTACTTTCTTTACATCAAGCAGGGATACAAAACGTAGTGGCAAGTTCTGGAACAGCGCTAACAAATGAACAAATTCGTTTGATAAAGCGTTTAACAGAAAACATCGTCGTGATGTATGATGGTGATAATGCTGGTATTAAAGCTTCTTTCCGAGGAATAGATATGATTCTGGAACAAGAAATGAACGTCAAAATTCTATTGTTACCAGAAGGTGAAGACCCGGATTCTTTTGCTAAGAAACATTCGACAACAGAAATTGAAGCTTATATAAAATCAAATGCAACAGACTTTATTCGTTTCAAAGCAAATGTTTTATTAGAAGATGCGAAAAATGATCCAATCAAAAAAGCTGAATTAATTCGAGAAATTGTCAAATCAATTTCACTGATTCCAAATATTATTAAACAAGAAGTTTATATTGCGGAAACTTCTAAAATAATGGAAATTCGTGAAGAAGTTTTGTTCAAAGAATTGGCTCAATTACAAAATTCTAATGACAAATCGACCTCTTCTTCTCATATCACCGATCAGTCGAGAACAAAAAAACCAGCCATTTCAATCGTTCCTTCAACAAAAGAAGTTATCAATGCACAGCAAACTGTAGAGAATGAAATTATTAAGCTTATCATGCAATTTGGTGATTTGGAAGTTGATTTAAAGAACGAAAACAACGAACTATATAAAACAACGGTTAACCAAGAAATCATTACCCAATTTGAAGAAAACAATTTGAGTTTGAGTAATCCACTTTTTCAATCGATTTTGGATGATGTAAAAACTGGTTTAGAAAATGATGAACTACGAACAGGAACTTATTTTTCTCGATTAAGCAATCCCGAAATTGTAAATCTTGCCTCTGAAATGATGATGGAAAAACATAGTTTAAGTGAAAATTGGACGGTAAAACAAGGTATCAATATCAAAAAGAAAGAAGAGTTTGTACACAAAGATTTGTTCGATGTCTTATTACGTTTCAAGATTATTTACATCGATAATGTGATAAAAGAGTTAATGCAACAAACCAAAAACACTGATTTATCAATTGAAGAAACGAACCAAATTCTTCAACAGATTATGCATTTTACTGGTTTGAAAAATATCTTAAATCAACATCTTAATCGTGTAATTTAATTCACGCGTTTGTTAAATATTCCGTATTAACCTAATACTCTATAAATTAACGATTAATTAAAGGCTTTTCTTAAAAATTTTAATAAGTGTCATTTTTTTTAACTTAACGTTAACAACTATTCGTAATACAGCTGATAATAATGAATTAGAAGTGTTTTATTAATTGAAAATCAATAAAAAATACTATGCATGTCTAATTAAATTCAATAATTCTTATTTTAGATACAGATTCAGAAAAAACTAAAGAATGACAAAGAATTTTTTAACATTATTAGTAATGCTGATGATTATTCCGTTTGCACAAGCAAAGGAAGAATCAAATTTTTCAACAGTAAGTCCTTTACCATTGCCGGTATCAGTTTATACAAAAAATTTAAAATCTACTCTCCTTAATAAAGTAGCAGATTTAAATAAAATAGACAACACAACTGTTGCAGAAATAGTGGAAAAAGCTGGAAATAAAGTAAGCGGAATAGTTTCTTGGTATGCAGACAAATTTCACGGAAAAAAAACTTCGAGTGGCGAATTATACAATAAAAATAACTTCACAGCTGCTCATAAAACATTACCTTTCGGTACAAAAGTAAAAGTAACAAATACAAATAATGGTAAATCTGTAGTTGTAAAGATAAACGACAGAGGACCGCATACAAAATCAAGATTATTAGATTTGAGTAAAGCAGCGTTTACATCTATAGGTTCTACGAGTGCAGGAATTCTGAACGTACAAATGGAAGTTGTAGATTAAACCGATTTTTAGATATTAAAACAAAAAAAAGGATTGAATGTATTCAATCCTTTTTTTTGTTAATCATCGTAATGTTTATGATGATTTTTCTTTTTGTAATATTTATTATGCTTTTTTTGTTGACCTGGTGCATAATATTTCGCAGACTTATCTCCATGTATCTTTTTATGTTGTCCAGGTGGGAGATTTCTATGGTTATCATACCTTGCATCATATTTGGGATACTTTTTATACTTTTTCTTTTTATGATGTGTATGCTCAATACCATAAATTGTAGTAGAACCATCACAAGAAGTTAGAAATAAAGCCGCAAGTGCAAAGATTGCAACTAAATTAATTTTCTTTAAAACTGTTAATTTCATCATCACTTTAATATATAATGTGAAGAGTAAGACAAGAACCTTACCAAAAATATAATTTAATAAATTTAATTGTCTTTAATGGAATAGTATTTGAGAATCAATTCATAAACCATTAAAATATGAAAGAAAAAATTCAATACCGTTATAAAACTACTAACGAAGCTTTAACGGAGTTAACTGAAAACGGTTTTATAATTGATTATAATATCGAAAAAGGACAATTAAAGCAGAATCCTGAACATTTTGATATTGTATGTATTTACCGTTACGAAGGAATGTCAGATCCTGATGATGAATCTTCTGTTTATGGAATAATTAATAATCAGAGTGGTGATAAGGGGGTATACGTTGTAGGAAATTTATCTATGGGTGATGATGTAGATCAATTTATTGTGAATTTAGAAATTAAACGTAGAACAATTAAATAATAATCATTATTAATAAAATAAAAAAGCTCGATACATATGTATCGAGCTTTTTAGATTTTATAACATCTTTCTGATTAGAAAGGATATTCATAAATTTTTGATTCGTGGAAATAAGGGTGACCTTTTGCTTCTAAGTTTAATTTAGAAACTGCATTCATTACTACGAATGTAAATAATCCTCCAATTCCAACTAACGATCCAATTTCCATTAATCCGAAATTGTGGAACGGTCCAACTGCTGCTGGCATAATTTGGTTGTAGAAATCCCAATAGTGTCCAATAATGATTACAAATCCCATCACGAAAACGATTTGGTAACGACGTTTCATGCTTGATGAAATTAAAATCAAGAATGGAGCTACTAAGTTGATTACTAACATCCAGTAGTATAATGGATATTGCGCCATACGTTGTTGGAAGTATTGAGCTTCCTCAGGAATGTTTGCATACCATTGTAACATAAACTGACAGAACCATAAGTAAGACCATAATAATGAGAAACCGAACATATATTTTGTTAAATCATGTAAGTGGTTATCATTGAATAATGGTAAAGCATTCTTTCTTTTTAAGTAGATTGAAATAATTGCCATAATAGAAACCGCAGAAACTAAGTATGAAACCATTCCGTACCACATAAATAAAGAAGAGAACCAGTGTGGATCTAAAGACATCACGAAATCCCATGCAAAAGCTGCAGAACAAAGTGCAAAAATCACTAAATAAATAACTGATTTTTTGTACAATTGAGCGTAAACTTTTAAGTCTCCGTTTGTTTCATCTAATTTGCGAGTTGCATTTTTAATAACTGGTAACATTAAAGATAATACTACCAAGTAAATAATACAACGAACTAACCAGAAGTTAGGACTTAACCAAAGCTGTGCTTTGTTCGCCATAAAGATGTCATACTTAGCATTGTCTGGATCTATTAAATCAGCATCCATCCAGTGGAATAAATGATTCATGTGAAAATAAGATCCTAATACGATGATTGCTAAAAGAGCAGAACCTACTGGTAAGAAAGAAGCTACAGCTTCCATTACACGAGATACTACCATCGACCAACCTGCATTTGCTACGAATTGAATACATAAGAAAAACAATGCTGAAGCTGCGATACCAAAAGCTAAATAAGCAGGTACATAGAAAGCAGCCCAAGGTCTATTTTTCAATAAATTCTCTAAATGGTGCATATGTGCATCATGATCTGTGTTCATCGATGCAAATGAATCTGAAATATACTCACCAAAAAATTGAGTTGGGTGAGCTTCAATCAAACCGTTAATATATTCAGTTGAATTAGCAACATCTTGTTGATGTAAGAAAAATCCTATCCCGTAAAGCACAACACCTATCACTGTTAGAATAAGTGATGCATTTTTTAATCTTGGGGAAAATGTATATTGCATAATAATTAACTTATTTTATTATTTATTAGTTGCTGTTTCTTCAGTTGCAGGTGTTGCTTCTGCAGCAGGTGCAGCAGTTGAACCACCTTTTAAACTCATTACATATTCAGCAACTCTCCAACGGTCTGCAGGAGTCAATTGAGATGCGTAAGAACCCATCGCATTTTTTCCATACATAATTACATGATAAACAGAACCTACTGTAATCTCTCTTTCTCCGTAAGTCGGAACTCCAGAATAAGCTTTAGATTTTACGATTGATCCTTGTCCATCACCTGCGTCACCGTGACAAACTGCACAGTTTTGACCATATAACACTTTTCCTCTTTCTAAATCCGCAGTTTTGGTTGCAGCATCTAATGGAGAAACAGTTACACTTTTTGATTGAGCATAACCAGCATTATTGTTTTTGAAAGTCCATGGCAAAATATCACCATCAGTTCTTGCAACAGCACCTTCTACAGATTCTAATGCAGACATATTGTGATTTTTATTCATTACAGGAACTTCAGAGTTCTCTTTATCTTCAGGGTAACCGTAAGTTGCCTTTTCATAAGGATCATATGCTGTCGAATAATACATATCCGGCATATATACGATACTCGCGTCACGTTTTTTATCAGAACAAGAAGTGATAATAATACTTCCTAATCCTATAAGTAATGCTATCTTTTTCATTATGCTTCTTGTACTAAATTGTTAACACTTGGTTCTACGACTACATCACCTTTTACTGTTACTTCTTCAGCACCAGTTTCTACAAATACATTTTTGATTTTCTCAACATCAGCAGTTCTGATTTCGATTAAGAATTTATCATCTGTTGTACGTGGATCTGGGTTTTTAGCTTTCGCACCTGGGTACATTTTGTTACGCGCTAAATATGTTAATGACATAAAGTGCGCTGCACAGAAAACTGTCAACTCGAACATAATAGGAACGAACGCTGGCATATTTTCTCCCCAAGAGAAAGATGGTTTACCACCGATATCTTGAGCCCAATCATGGTTCATAATAAACCATGTCATCAAAGATGCTAATGTTGTTCCAAATGCACCGTAGAAGAAAGCAAGGTCAGAAATACGAGTTTTCTTTAAACCTAAGGCTTTATCTAAACCGTGTACAGGGAAAGGTGTATATACTTCATCTATCGTAATACCTTGTTTACGTATAGATTTTACTGCTTTTAATAAATCATCATCGTCTCCGTAAAGACCATAAACGATTTTAGTGTTCGTGATGCTCATCTTCAGTATGATGTTTTTTATAGCTTTCGCCTGATGATTTCAAAATAGTTTTTAATTCAGATTGTGAAATAACTGGGAATGTACGTGCGTACAATAAGTATAACACAGAAAAGAATCCCATAGTACCTAAGAAGATACCTACGTCTACCCATGAAGGCATAAACATTGTCCAGCTTGATGGTAAATAGTCACGAGATAAGTTGATAACGATAATATCAAAACGCTCGAACCACATACCAATGTTAACTACGATAGAGATAACGAATGTCCAGAAGAAGTTTCTTCTAATTGAACGAATCCATAATAACCCTGGTACTAAAACGTTACAAATAATTAACGCCCAGAATGCCCACCAATAAGGTCCTGTTGCTGCTCCTGGAGAAAAATATGTAAAGTCTTCGTAACGAGATCCTGAATACCAAGCGATCCATAACTCAGTTAAATAAGCTACTGCAACCATACCACCTGTTACAACGATTACAATATTCATGTACTCGATATGTTTACGTGTGATATAATCTTCATAGTGTAAAACTTTACGCATTACACTTAATAATGTTTGTACCATCGCGAAACCAGAGAAAATAGCTCCAGCAACGAAATAAGGAGGATATACTGTTGAGTGCCATCCTTTGATTACCGATGTTGCGAAGTCAAAAGATACAATCGTGTGTACCGAGAATACTAACGGTGTACATAAACCAGCTAATACCAAAGATAACTCTTCGAAACGTTGCCAGTGTTTTGCTCCACCACCCCATCCGAATGATAAGATTCCGTAGATTTTCTTAGCGAATGGTTTTGTTGCACGGTCACGTATCATAGCGAAGTCAGGAATTAATCCCATCAACCAGAAAACTGTTGATACAGAGAAATACGTAGAAATCGCGAATACGTCCCATAACAATGGTGAGTTAAAGTTAGGCCATAATGATCCAAATTGGTTAGGAATTGGGAAAACCCAATACATTAACCATGGACGACCCATGTGGATTACAGGGAATAACGCTGCCTGTACAACGGCGAAGATCGTCATGGCTTCCGCAGAACGGTTAACCGACATTCTCCATTTTTGACGGAATAATAATAAAACGGCTGAGATTAACGTACCAGCGTGACCAATACCTACCCACCATACAAAGTTGGTGATATCCCATCCCCAGTTAATCGTTCTATTCAATCCCCAAACACCAATACCAGTTCCAACTGTATAAGCAATTGCACCAACACCAAAGATGAATGCTACCATTGCAATACCGAAACATAGCCACCACAATTTACTTGCAGGCGTCTCAATTGGACGTGCAATGTCTACTGTGATATCGTGGTAGGTTTTATGTCCTAAAATAAGGGGCTCTCTTACCTGTGATTCGTAATGTGACATATTTGTTTACCTTATTAATTCTTTATTAATTTAATTAAGCTTGTTCTTTTCTGTTTCTAACTTTTACTTGATAGATAACATTTGGTTTTGTACCAATTTCTTCTAATAAAACGTAAGAACGTTTATCTTTCGATACTTGTCTTACTTCTGATTTATCATCATTGATATCTCCAAATTTCATCGCTCCTGTTCCACAAGCAGCAGCACAAGCAGCAGCAGCCATAAACTCTTCGTCTTTAACTACTCTGTTTTCTTTCTTAGCTTTTAAGATTGCAGCTTGCGTTTGTTGGATACAGAATGAACATTTCTCAATTACACCTCGTGTTCTTACAACAACATCTGGATTAAGTACCATACGACCTAAATCATTGTTCATGTGGAAGTCGAATTTATCGTTATTCGCCCAGTTAAACCAGTTGAAACGACGTACTTTATAAGGACAGTTATTCGCACAGTAACGAGTACCAACACAACGGTTATAAGCCATCATATTTTGACCTTGACGACCATGAGATGTTGCTCCTACTGGACACACAGTCTCACAAGGAGCGTGGTTACAGTGTTGACACATTAATGGTTGGAAAATCACATCTGGATTTTCTGCCTCTGGCTTAATTAATCGTGTATATTGTTGTGGTTCGTTATCTGGATCAGATTCTAACGCAACTTTCTGAGTTAATTTTCCGTTTGGATCATTGTATGTTACATCAGAGTAGTAACGGTCAATTCTTAACCAGTACATATCTCTTGACATACGCATTTCCTCTTTACCGACAGTTGGTACGTTGTTTTCTGCTTGACAAGCAATTACACACGCTCCACATCCTGTACAAGCATTCATATCAATTGTTAAATTGAAGTGAGGTCCTGTTGAACGATCAAAACTTGCCCATAAGTCAACTTCACCTACAGGAGAATCTCCTCTCCAAGTTGGCATTTTAGCAACTGGATTCCATTCTTGACGGTCTGTATTGATAAAATCAGCTAAAGAAACTTCTCTTGCGATTTCGTAACGACCCATCAATGTTGGTTGTTGCTGCATATTAGCGAACTCATGTTTATCTGTACGAGAAGATTTTTCAATTTTAACGTTAGAAACTCCAACTGTTCCGTTATATAATGTATAAGCATTAACCCCTACATTATTTGAAACTTTACCAGCTTTTGTGCGACCGTAACCGAAAGCTAAACCTACAGTTCCGATAGCTTGACCTGGCTGAATGAATACTGGAACGTTTTCTAAAACAACTCCATTAACAGTTAAGTTTACATACTCACCGTCAAATTGCATTCTTCCATTTGTAACGTTGTAGTTATCTTGAATTTTGATTCCTAATTTCTCCGCATCATTTGGATTAACTGTTAAATAGTTATCCCAAGAGTTACGTGTAATTGGATCTGGTAATTCTTGTAACCAAGGATTATTAGCCTGAGTACCATCTCCTAATCCAGCTTTAGAATAGAATTGGATTTCCCATTCTGTTGCTTTACCTGCAGCTAATTTAGCAGAAGCAGCAGAAGCAGCAGCTGTGTTAGCTGTAAAAGCCGTAGTTTCAGCCGCTTCATTATAACCATTGTATAATGCTTTGTTGAAATCTACACCTAATTTTGGTAAAATAGCTGAATCCCAATTTTGTTTTACGTATAAGTAAAATGGAGATACTTTTTGTCTTGTTGCAGAAACTGCCATCACCATAATTGGATCATTTGGATCTTCTACTTCAGTCACTTCAGTTACTCCTGTCATCCAAGCAATTAATGAATCTTGGAATTGACGAGAATCAAAAATACGTGGAATTGTTGGTTGTTGTAATGAGTACACACCTGTTATTGGGCTGAAATCATTCCAAGACTCTAAACCGTGAGTAACTGGAGCGATAACGTCCATTACTGATGCAGTTTCGTCTAATTTTTCAACTAAACCAACTTTAAGTCCAATGTTTTTGAAAGCTGCTTCAATTTCTTTTGCGTTTTTCGCGTTGTAAATTGGATTCGTTTGGAAGTTTAATAAAACTCCAACTTGCCCAGCTTTAGCGTCTGCAATGAATTGATTGAATACAGTATCGTTAGACTCTTTTAATAATACAGCTTTATCTGAAACTACAGCTGATCCTAAAACTTGGTTAATTGCGAATGCAATAGTATACGCTTCTTTAGAACCATCAGCCATTACAACTGCTTTAGAACCTTTTTCTTTTAACTCAGCAACAATTGCTTTTGCTTCTTTAGATGAAGCAGCTCCACCTGTTAATCCTTGATAAACTTCTGCTAACACTTTTTCAGTATCAGTTGGTTTTAAAGGATAACGTGTATCAGCATTTGCTCCTGTTAAAGATAAAATAGACTCTACTTGGATGTGACGCATCATGTTTGCTCCTGGTTTACGAGCTACACCATAATCACCTTCCATTCCACCACCATTGTAGTCACCTAAGAAATCTGCGTTGAAAGAAACAACTAATTCAGCATTCTTAAGATCATAGAATGGTAATTCTCTTTTTCCGTATACTTCTTGTGCAGCATCTAATGCATTCGAATAAGAAATTGCATCATATACTACATGTTGAGTTGTTGGATATTTTGTTGCGAATTCTGCAATCAACTTTTTAGTTGTTGGAGAAGGTAAAGACGGAGTTAAAATAACTACTTTCTTTCCTCCTACAGATGCTAATGCTTTAGAAACAGTAGCGTCTAAATCTTTCCAAGATGTTGCTTTGAAATTCTCACCACCGTTAATTAAAGGTGATTTTATTTTATCAGAATCATATAATGATAATACAGATGCTTGAACACGAGCATTTGTAGAACCAAAATATTTCGCTCCTTTATTTGCATCAATTCTAATTGGACGACCTTCTCTTGTACGTACTAATACACTCGCATAATCGTATCCATCAAAAACTGTAGATGCATAATATGTAGGCACACCAGGCATAATATTTTCTGGTTTCACTACGTAAGGAACAGATTTTACGATTGGAGCTTCACAGGCTGCTAATGTAACAGCAGCTGTACTGAACCCTAAAATCTTCAAAAAGTCACGTCGTGAAGTTTGACTATTCTCCATGGCGTTGTCATTCCCTAAGAAATTGTCTACGGGAATTTCTTCTGCAAATTCATTGGTAGTTAACTTTTCATTTAATGTATTGTCAGTTAACTCCTCAAAACTTTTCCAGTAATTTTTCTTCGAAGCCATTTATACTCCTCTCTTTTTTATATTAATAATGACATTTACCACACTCTAAACCTCCGATAGCATCAACTGTAATCTTAGTTGCGTCACCGTACTGTTTTTTTAACTTTTCGTGTAGTTCTGCGTAATATTCTTTGTTATACTCGTTGTCCATATCTACCTCAGTAGTTCTGTGACATTCGATACACCATCCCATTGTGAAATCATTCGCCATTTTCACTTCGTTCATCTCATCAACACGTCCGTGACAAGCGAAACAAGTTTGGTCTCCTGATCCAATGTTCAATTCTTTTGCATTTGGAATTGTCCCATCCTTAATTGCTTTCTTAATCGCTTTTTCTCCAGCTACAACGTGTTGTGCGTGGCTAAAGAATACGAAATCTGGCATATTGTGGATACGTACCCATTCGATTGGTTTTTGTGGACCATCGTATTTGTTCGTTTCTGGATTCCATCCAATCGCTTTATACATTTTTTGGATTTCTCCTGTGTAGAAATTTTTAACAGCGTCTTCATCTGCGAATTTACCAGAAGTGATTAATTCTTCTTCGAAGTAATCTCCTTTGTATTCTTTGATTGTTTTGTGACAGTTCATACATACGTTTGGTGAAGGAATTCCAGACACTTTACCGTATTTCGCTGAACTATGACAATACTGACAATCAATCCCTTGCACGCCTGCGTGAACTTTATGAGAGAAGTAGATCGGTTGTTCCGGCTCGTAACCTTTGTCAACACCTACACCCATTAATCCCCAATACACATTGTACAATGCAAAGAATGCTAATACAGCAATTACTACACCACCAACTTTTTGGTATTTTTGGAAGAAGTCAGCAAAAGAAAAAGCAGCTTGCTCATCTTTAGAATTTAAATCTTCTGTAGCTGTTGCTTTAACCAATGCATTAACGCGAACTAAAATCCACAATAACAATGCAGCTAAAACTACAAAACCTACAGCGATAATCCCTGTACTTGCTCCTCCACCTTGTGCAGCTTCAGCAGCTTTTTTATCAGCAGCCTCCTTCTTTTTCAAAGCTTTAGCTTCCTCAAAAGCTTTCACTCCTCCATCAGGATCTGCTGTATATGCTAAAATATTATCAATATCACCATCTGATAAGTTAGGGAAAGCTAACATCTCAGTGTTATTGTAATCAGCATAAATTTTGTTTGCATACGCATCTCCAGATTCGCGCAAAGCTTTGTTGTCCTTAATCCAAGCGTGTAACCACTCTTTTCCAAGTCCAGCTTGCTCTTGTACGCGTTTCTCAACATCACGTAATTCCGGCCCAATTAACTCACCATCAATTTGGTGACATGCTGTACAGTTAGCTTCGAATAACTCGTAACCTTTACCTGCATCTTGGGCATTTGCTAAGGAGAACGTCGATAGTATTATCGCGCAGCTCCATAAACGTATTCTTTTTAGAAATCTTGCCTTCATTTACTTAAATAATCTCAGTTCGTTGTTTCTTTTAACTCGTTTTTATTTGAACACTTAACTATCAGCAAAAATAGCTTCAATACTTAATAAAATCATAAAGTTTACATACTGAACTTTGTCATTGAGCTTAATTTAAAACGTTTCTAAATTAATTATTGAAAAAATTATGATGAAAATAATCTCTATTTGATTTGAGATTAGAGCTTTTCATTTGATGAAAAATCTATTTAACATAATTTCTTTAAAATAATTTTAATATTTTTTATTCAAAAAAGACAATAAAAAGAATCTAATCCATCCTTTAAAGTGAAAAAAAGGTTAATTTGGAATAATATTCGTAGTAAGAAAATAAAAGTCTATAAAATTTAATAACTTAATTGTAAAAAGTATATTTGCACATATTAATTCATCCTATGAAAAAATTTATCTTTTTATTTCTTATCAGTTTTTCTAGTTGTGGTTTTGCACAAAATAAAATTGATACTGTTCAGATTATTAATAACGGTACATTGAACATGGAAATTGATAGTAGAATAAATACTGTATTAAAAGCGAAAGAAGACGCAGTCTGTGTTCATAATGCACCTATCAAAAAAAACACAGAGAAAAAACCTATTGTACATTCCAACGATCCATGTGCTGGAACACCACAAATAAATGGTTTCAAAATTCAGATATATTATTCGAAAGATAGAAAGGACGCTGACAAAGTAAGAAATGAATTTGCCCGTTCTTTTCCTGAGTTGTCGTCTCAAACCGCATACTTTTCACCAGATTATCGTGTTTTAGTTGGTGATTATTTTACAAGAGCATCAGCTTCGAGAGATATTCGTCGTTTAAAATCAAAATACAATAGCGCTTTTTCGATTCCATTCAAAGTATTGTGTAGAAAAGCAAAATAAGCGTTATCATTATTAGTTCTAATCATCATTTTCTTTAAAAAAATGAGAGATGTATCCTTATCATAACAAAATAAAACAACGAATAAATAATGGTGAATTGGTTTCGTACGAATTTGTAGAAAAATATAAAAATATTTCAACATGCTTGGTTTTATATTTCAAAGCAGAACCTTATACACGACCGATTCGTGAACACCGTTTTTCTGAATATAAACTCTTATTAAAAATAGAGGACAAATAATTTATTTTTCGATTTTAAAATTATTGAAAATATAATAAAGCGTTATCAAATTTCTTGGTAACGCTTTTTCAACTTTTAATTGTAATAATTAGTAATCGATTCATGTTTTTGAATTTAATTATTCAGAGTTCGATTTCTACCTTCTATTTCTAATTGGGTAAGTATCGAAGCTAAAGTTGTTTGCACAAATCCTAAATTACCTGCAACTAACACACCTTTTTCTCCTGTCGATATTTTTTCGATTCCATAAACACTTGACTCATCTTCTGGATTCGAATTTCCTTCGTAACGATAGATATAAATAATTCTAAAATCGTGTGGATGATCAATCAAATCGTTTTCTAACAAATTAAAATCTTCTTGATATCCTTTTTCTGCTAACTCCTTTAGCGCTACGCTTGAAGTTTCGTAATTAAATTGTCTTCTCTCGAACATATAAATAGTTTTATTTGGTTAATACCTATAAATCTAATCAATTACTTTACAGAAAGTTGTTAAACATAAGTTAAGTATATTTAGTATGAAATAATTTAACATTGTTAATGATTTATTGTATTGGAAATAAGTTCTTACTTTTGACAAAAAGATAAAATGATTTTAGAAAAATTAAATCAAAACGAGGCGAATTTTGCTGATGTTATTGCTTATATCGAAGAAAATTATAATTACACTGCTTCTGCTTTTGTGAATGGAAATCAAGAAAATGCGATAGACCAAAATCAAGGTAGTGCGAAAGTATTTGCTTTTGCAAATTTAAATAACCTTTCTAAAGAAGATACTTTGAAATTATTTGCTGAACATTATGAAGCTGTTTTAGCAACTCCTGAAGGAACTGATCATAATAATATTCGTCAATTTATAAAAAATGGTTGGGAAGGTTTAAAATTTGAAAACGAAGTTTTAACAAAAAAATAATCTCCAAAAAAAAACGTCTTACAAAATGTAAGACGTTTGTTAATCATTTAAAATGGAGCCATAAAACTAATCGTGTAATGATCGATAGTTTTTCCTTGCAAATCCTTCAATTCTAAAATAACTGGAACTTTATATGATTTTAGTTCACTTTTAGGAATTTTAATATCTATTAAACCTTGTTTCAATTCTCCTTCATTAATTTCAATATATTGATTAGGCTCTACTAACAAAATTGTTTTCCCTCCTTTGAAACCATTTACATTTACAACCATTTTATAGGTTTTATTTGTTTTATTCATCAAACTATATTGCATTGTATTAATGATATAATCACCTTCTACAACATAATCTTTACCAGGAACTTGTAAAAATTTAACTTCGACATCACTTCTATTTAGCGTAAAAGCAATCATTGCAGAAATCATTGCAACTAAAACAAAAGTAAATGCAATCAATCTTGCTGAAAGTTTAAAAGGTTTTCCTTGTTCTATATTTTCTTCGGAAGCGTGACGAATTAAACCTGTTGGTAGATTAATTTTCGTCATAATTGTATCGCACGCATCCATGCAAGCAGTACAGTTTACACATTCTAATTGCGAACCATTTCTAATATCAATTCCGGTAGGACAAACTGCTACACATTGACCACAATCAATACAATCACCTTTTCCTGCTGCAACTCGATCTTCTCCTTTTCTAAATTTTGAACGTCCGTTTGTGCTTTCTCCTCTTGGAAAATCATACGAAACTTGAATTGTTTTTTTATCAATTAAGACACCTTGTAATCTACCATAAGGACAAACCAATGTACAAACTTGTTCGCGAAACCAGGCGAAAACAAAATAGAATAATACACTAAAAATAAATAATCCTAAAAATTTACCTGCATGTTCTGATGGACCTTCTGAATAAATTTTTATCAGTTCATCAATTCCAATAATATAAGAGAACAGTATGTTCGAGAAGAAAAATGAAATTATGTAAAAAACAGTCCATTTTCCACCTCTTTTCAATATTTTTTCTTCGTTCCAATCTTGTTTATCCAAACGTATTTGTTTACTACGATCTCCTTCAATCCAATATTCAATTCTACGAAAAACACTTTCCATAAAAATGGTTTGCGGACAAACCCAACCACAGAACAAACGTCCGTAAATTGTCGTAAATAAAATAACGAAAACAACACTTACAATCATTCCGAATGCAAGTAAGAAAAAATCTGTTGTAAAAAATGGATAACCAAATAAAATAAAATTGGTATTGAAAACATCAAATTTAAAAACAGGATTTCCATTTGGCAATTTTATAAAAGGTAAAACCACTAATAAAATCAACAAAATCGAAGAAACGATTGAACGATAATTAGTGTACTTTCCTGAAGGTTTTTTTGCATAAACCCATTTTCGAGTTCCTTTCTTATCCATTGTTGCAACCTCTGTTCTAAATTGTTCATTTTCAATCTCAAAACCAAGTTGCGTTGTATCTTGTTTTAAATCACTCATATTAACTATAAATATCTATACAAAGATACCGCCACCTGTAAATTAAAGCTTGGCAATATTTATGGTATTTATGGTAATATTTACGTATTGATATAAATCATTTATTTACAATCATCTATTTTTTTTAAAAAAAAACTGACTTGTTCATGATGATAAAATCACTTAAAATAACCATCTTTTTAATTGATACAATTTACTTATAAATAATATTGTTTTCTGAATTGTTCTGGCGTAAAACCTGTATATTTTTTAAAAAATTTGACAAAATAAGAAGCATCTTGAAAGTTGAGTAAATAAGCAATCTCTGTAACCGAAATTTCTTTGTTAACAAGCAAACGCTTGGCCTCAAGCACCACTCTACTCCGAATTAGTTCGCCTGCAGAATTTCCTAAAACATCCTTACAAAGCGCATTCAAATGATTCGGCGTGATATATAAAAGTTCGGCATATTCTTTTGGTAATTTTTTCTTTTTAAAATTTTGTTCAATAAGCGATTGAAAATTATTTATTAACACCGATTTATAATCATCTTCTTTTACATTTACACCTTCCAAACTTCGTTCAATATCAATAAACAAATTCATCAAATGAAAACCAATTTTTAAATTAGAAAATTGATCATCTTGATAGTTTTCATGTATCATTTCCTCAAAATAATTTGAAATTTTTTGTTGTAAATCTTTCGAAACTTCAACAACATGATCCTCTACTAAAATAGATTGCAAAAATTGAAACTTTTGTAAAATAGAAGAATTAATTCCAATCCAATCAAAAAAATTGTCCGAAAAATTAACAACAAATCCATCATATTTCTCTTTAAAATACCATTGATGCACTTGTCCTGGTTTCATAAAATACATGGTTCCAGATTTAGCTTCAAATTTTTCGAAATCGATTAAATGCTCACCACTCCCTTCTGTAAAATAAACCAAATGGTAATATTTATGGCTATGCACTTCTTGCAAATGCGGATTACTGTCCACATACCCTCTGAATCGATCTACAGAAAACAAATCATTGCTATTTTTTTCTGTATTCAAATTACAAATATCAAATGTCGGAAATAGTTTTTTGGTCATAATCGAGTAAATTTTTCAGATGTAAAAATAAATACTATTAAGAACATTTAAATTGAAAAGTTTAACTTTAGGCAATAGAACATTAAAAATGGAATTTAAAGAGAAAAAAATTATCCTATTATCTTTAGACGGAGGAGGAATTAGGGGAATTATTTCGTGTGTTATTTTAAAATACATCGAAGATAAATTAAAAGAAATTCATGATAAAAATGCTAAAATTGGTGATTATGTTGATTTTATAGCAGGAACAAGCACAGGAGCTTTGATTGCTTCTTTATTATTAATGCCTTCTGACAAAGATCCTAAAAAAGCAAAGCATTCTATCACAGATGCGCTTAACATCTATTTGGGTGAAGGAAAAAACATTTTCTCTAAAACATTTTGGACTATTTTGAACAATCCTTTGAGTGTTCTTAAAGATAATTTACCAACAGTTGTATTGGAAGAACAATTGGAAATTGTTTTTGGAAAAACTGAATTGAAAGATTTGATTCGTCCTTGTGCAATTGTTTCCTATGATACAGAACATCAAAAACCTAAAATATTTAATACAATCGACGGAATTTCTCCTTTCCGAAATTTTTATATAAAAGATGTCTGTCGAGCTTCTTCAGCTGCACCAACTTATTTTGAACCAGCTAAAATTAAATCATTTGCCGATCAAGAATTTTGTTGTATTGATGGCGGTGTTTTTGCAAATAATCCAACTTTTGTAGGATTTATAGAAACTCAAAAAATAAATTTTAATAAATATTTCAAAGACGAGTTGAAATTTGACGGTACAGCTCCTTTACAAGAGTTTATCATCATCTCAATCGGAAATGGATCTCGTGCAAAATCATACAAACATGAGCATTTGAATGGAATTTCAAAGTCGAAATGGGTAGATCCTTTGGTTGATATTTTCATTTCGACTGGTGTTGATATGATTGATTTGGAAATGAAAAGCATGTATGCCTTACTCAAACCAAAATATCAACAAAATTATCATCGATTTAATCCAGAAATCCCTGAATCTTCTTTAGATTTGGGAAATGTCTCAAACGCTAATATCAAAACATTGTTAGATGTTGCAAATGATTTTGTTTCAAAACACAAAGAAGAATTAGATGAAGTGGTTCAAAAATTAATTTTCAATCAAGTTGAAATAGAATAAAAATGGCTTTGAAAATTCCAAAGCCATTTTATCTTATTTATTACGAACATAGACAAAAATCTCCTGTTCCCTATTCAATTCTCTATTATCAATAATACTTTCTATACAAGCTTGTGCAGTTTCAACTTCACCTGCAACGTTGAAATTTTTGTACTTTCCATTGATTAACGGTGTAACATGTTGAGTCAAATTTTCAGCATTCAATCTTTTGCGTTCGTCAATCAAATTGTAAACATATTCTCTTCCTGATTCATCCGTAAAATTATCAACTTTATATATTTGATCCAATTCTCTTTCGTGGTCCAAAATAACAAACAAATAATCTTTTTTATTGTCCTTTTCAAAAAAAATTCTTCTCATAGCGAAATTGTTTGACTCAAATTTAATAAAAGATTCTTGCTTTTTGTATAGAAAATTAAAAACATTTATTAGAATTTTAAAATATCTTTAAAATACTAGATAAAATTCCAAATCTTTAAATAATCCTTTTATATAATACATTTTTCATGCCTGCATAAGTAGAAATTCGTATCTTAATTCCTTCTAAAAACGAACAAAATCTAACAAATTGAAATTCAATATAAAGAAAGTACTCAAATATTTCTCGTTTGCAATTTTATCAATAATTCTTTTGCTAACAATTGCTATTTTTAGTTTACAGTTTCCTTCTGTTCAAAATTTTGTAAAAAATAAATTAGTCAATTATCTTGAAGAAAAAATTCAGACTAAAGTTCAATTAGATCGCGTTTATATCGACTTTCCAAATAATCTTGTAATGGAAAATCTATTTTTACAAGGTCAAGACGTTGATACTTTGTTGTCGGTCAAAAAATTTGACGTTGGTTTGGATATTTGGCAACTCACGAAAAGCAAAGCTGATATAAAATCAATTGAATTGGATGGTTTGAAAGCAAATGTTATTCGAAAAGCTGACGGGAATTTCAATTTCGATTACATTATTAATGCTTTTGCAACAGATGAAAAAGAAGAAAGTTCTTCCAAGCCTTTTATCATTTCCTTGGATAAAATAAAATTAGCCAATCTCAATGTTTCGTTTATCGATCTGCAATCTGCAAACAACATCAAAGTTCTTCTAAATTCATTTGATACACGCGTTAAAAAATTTGATCTCGAACAAAATACATACGCAATTGACGATATCAATTTAGATGGTTTAAAGCTTAAATTGAAACAAGACCTTATAAAAGAAGTTTCGCAAAAAGTTGAAGAAAAAGTCGATTCGTTAAACGATCAAAAACCTATGAAAATTGAATTGAATGGCATTCATTTAACCAATTTTGATGTAGATTATGGCGATGATAATGCTCAAACGTTTGCGAAAGTAAAATTCAAAGATTTCAAAACTCGTATTAAAAAACTTGATTTACAACAGAATTCTTACGCCGTAGATGACATTTTGCTAAATGGATTATTCGTTGACTTCAATCAAAAAATGGTCGAGAAAATTCAAGTGAATAAAATTGATAAAGTTTCTCCACAATCGAATCAAAATCCACTTCAAATTGCGTTAAATAAAATTAATCTGAATGATATCAAGGTCAATTATGGTGACGAAAATTCGAAAACGTATGCAAAAATTAATTTGAATGAATTCGAAACAAAAATCAATAAACTTGATATCGAAAATTCAATCTTTGACATCGAAAATATTTTATTAAAAGACGCCGATATCGAAGCCAATTTATACCTTTCTTCTACTAATTCGACATCTTCTCAAACATCATCTTCATCAGCAATGAACTTGGTTTTGAATAAAACAATGTTAGATAATGTAAACGTAAAATACAACAATACAGCAGAGCGTAGAACTGCGCAAGGAATGGATTTTAATCATTTAGATTTCTCTCCATTAAATCTTGATTTGCGTAATTTCAAAATGTACAATAATACGTTTACTGGACAAGTAAAAAGTGCTGAAATAAAGGAATCAAAAGGTCTAAATATACAAAAATTAACGACAAACTTCTTGTATGCGAATACACAAGCTTATCTGAAAAATCTATACTTACAAACACCTAAAACAATTCTTCGAGACGAAGTAATTCTTCAATACAATAGCATTCAACAACTAACATCTAATCCTGAAAATGTATTGGTTAATGCGAATATCAAACATTCTAAAATTGGATTTGCAGATATTCTAAATCTTGTTCCAACGCTTAGAAAAACGACGCCTTTCGACAACTATCCAAATGCAATTTTACACGTAAACACGAATGTAAAAGGAAAAGTAAATGATTTATTCATCAATAATTTACAGGTTTCTGGTTTAGATGATTTAGAAGTTTCAGCTTCGGGAAGAGTGAAAAATGCAATGAATCCAACGAAATTATTTTATGATTTGAACATTAAAAACTTTTCTACTTCATCGAAAACAATTTACAATTTAGTTCCTAAAAACATTATTCCAAACAACATTAGAATTCCGTCAAAACTTTCTGTAAAAGGAAAGGCGAAAGGAACAACGAAACTTATCAATACGCAATTAACCATCAACTCGACCTTAGGAAACGCAAAAATTGATGCCATTGTGGATATGTTGAAAAAAGATGCGGAAAAATATAACGTAAAAGCTGAAGTCCAACATTTAGATGTCGGAACTTTAATTAGTAATAAAGACATCGGGAAAGTCACTGCAAAATTGAATGCTATCGGCACAAGTTTTAATCCCGAAAAAATGAATACGAAGCTTTCAGGATTTATTACGTCTGCGAATTACAACAATTACACCTATCAAAATATTAACCTTGATGCAAAAATAAATGAAGCTGTTTTTGAAGCACAAGTTTTATCAAAAGATCCAAATGCAAACCTTAATTTAATTGCTTCTGGTCTCTACAAAAAAGAGTTGTCAGATGTAAAATTAAATGGGAATATCAATCATTTAGATGTTCAAAAACTTGGTTTTTATAACGAACCTATGATTGTTGCTGGGGAAATAGCTGCAAATTTTGCTGACCTAAATCCTAATCATTTAAATGGATCATTGACTCTCAAAAACTTTGCTTTATCGAACACAAAAGATGTTTTCCCTTTGCAAGAAGTGAATTTAATCGCAAATTCAACAGCCGATTCAAATCAACTTAAACTTACTTCTCAGGTTGCAGATTTAGACTTAAAAGGTAAATTTAAATTGACACAAATTTTTGGATCACTTACCTCAACGATTAATCAATATTATCAATTTCAACAACCTGATGAAAATGAAAAAATAGAACCTCATCAATTTTTTAGCTTACATGCAAAAATAAAAGACGATGAATTGGTTCGAAGATTTGTCCCTGATCTAAAAAATTTCGAAACGATTACATTAGATGCAGCCTATGATGCGGATTTGAAACAAGTTAATGTCGATGGAAAAATACCAAGTTTAACGTATGGTACAAATACGATTAACAATGGTTTTATCAAAATTTCGAACCAAAATGATGCGTTAGTTTATGCATTGAATATTGATCATTTGAGAAGCGATAATTTTCAGTTGAACAAGATAAATCTTGATGGAGATATTGCGAATAATACCATCAATTACAGCATTTCGACGAAAGATGATAAAGATATTACTCAATTTTTGGTTGCTGGAAATTTGAAAACATTGGATGACATTACAGAAATCAGCTTAAATCCGACTGGTTTAGTCTTAAACTATGATCAATGGGAAGTTGGAGAAGGAAATTTAATTCAATTAAAAAAAGACGGCATTGTTGCAAATAATTTCAAACTAATGCATAATGGAAGTGAGATTTTATTGCAATCAGCATCTGATAAAGGTACAAGTCCGCTTGATATTTCGATTAAAGATTTCAAAATAGAAACCATTACCGAAATTATCAAAAAAGATGACTTAGCAGCAAAAGGAACCATCAATGGAACAGCACAAATTAGAGATTTGAATACAAATATGACCTTCAATTCTGATTTAACTATTTCAGATTTAAAAGCATTTGGAAATCCTATTGGAACGATTGTAGCGAAGGTCAATAATACATCTCCAACTTTGATTAATGCAGACATTTCATTAAATGGACACCACAATGATTTGAAGATTTTAGGCGATTACAACACTGAAGCAAGTGCATTTGATTTGAATTTAGCTATTAACCGTTTGGAAATGAAAACCGTTCAAGGATTTTCGATGAATCAAATCAAAGATACCGAAGGTTATTTGGCTGGAAACTTAAAAATTACTGGAACGGTAGATCAACCAAGTGTTTTGGGACAATTAAAATTTAATGAAGTAGGTTTAACGATTGCTGAAACAGGTAGTAATTTCCGAAAAATTGATGACGCAATAGATTTTACAAACAAAGGAATAGAATTTAACCGATTCAAAATTAATGACAACGAAGGAAACTCTCTCACATTAAGAGGCGAAATATTAACTAAAACCTATCGGGATTTTGCTTTTAATTTAACTGCTAATGCACGAGATTTTAATGTTGTCAATTCCGAAAAAACTAACGATGCCATGATGTATGGTAAACTGGCTATTAATGCGAATCTAACAATAAAAGGTGATATGGATCTTCCTAAAGTAAACGGAAACTTAAAGGTAACAGATGACACTAATTTTACGTTTGTTTTGCCTCAATCTTCACCATCTTTACAAGAACGAGAAGGAATTGTAGAATTCATTGATCAAGATCAAATCACGTTAAATGAAACGATTAAAACAGCTGAACTAATTACAGATTCTAAGATAAAAGGATTGGATGTTAGCGTGAATATTGAAGTGAGTAAAGAAGCTAAAACATCGATTATCATTGACAAAGCGAACGGAGATTTTGTCGAAATACAAGGTGAAGCAGAGTTGACCGGTGGAATGGATCCTTCTGGTAAAATGACTTTAGTTGGCGTCTATCAAGTAGAAAAAGGTGCTTATGAGCTTTCGGTAAGTTTACTTAAACGCCGTTTTGACATTCAGAAAGGAAGTAGTATAACATGGACAGGTGAGCCAACTGCTGCAAACCTTGATATTACAGCAATTTACAAAACAAAAGCAGCACCAATCGATTTGATCGAACAACAAATTTCGGGTTATTCATCATCAGAAATGAACATGTACAAACAACGTATTCCGTTTAATAGCGAACTCATTTTAAAAGGTGAATTACTAAAGCCTGAGATTAAGTTCAATATTTCGATGGACAAAGACAATCCCTCTATTGCAACAGCCGTTATCGAAAATACACAATCCAAATTGGATCAGTTAAAAAATGATGAAGCAGAAATGAATAAACAAGTTTTTGCATTATTGTTGTTAAATCGCTTTATTGGAGAAAATCCGTTTGAAAGTAAAACAAGTGTTTCTGCCGAAACTATGGCGTTACAAAGTGTGAGTAATATTCTTTCGCAACAATTAAATAATTTGGCAGATGATTTAATCGAAGGAGTTGACATTGATTTGGGATTAGATACGCAAGACGATTATTCATCAGGTACCAAAAACACTCGAACAGACTTGAATGTTGCGGTAAGTAAGCGCTTGTTAAATGACCGATTAAAAGTTTCGGTTGGAAGTAATTTTGGGCTTGATGGTGACGCCAGAGAAAACGAAAACATGACTAACATTGCTGGAGATATCACAATTGATTATAGTTTATCACGCGATGGTCGATATATGTTAAGAGCTTATCGAAAAGATGAATATCAAGTTGCTTTACAAGGACAAATTGTAGAAACTGGTGTTGGTTTTATTATCACATTAGATTACGATAAATTCAAAGAAATTTTCGAGAAAAGAAGAAAAAATAAAACGAATAGAAAAACACAAAAAGTCGTATCTCAACCATGAAAAAATCAATTATAACATCTATCAAATGTATTGCTATTTCATTTGCCACAGTTGGTATTACTTCTTGTAGCAACACCCGTTTTCTAAAAGAAGGTGAAACACTTTACACAGGTTCTAAATTAACCATAAAAGGGGATTCATTAAGCAAAAGTGATCGCGTAGCTTTAAAAGATAATCTGGAAGAAAATATTATTCCCAAACCTAATTCAAGTTTTTTTGGATTACGTCCTCGATTATACATTTACAATATCACGAGCGAACCAAAGAAACAAAAAGGATTAAAATATTGGTTGAAATATAAGGTAGGACAAAAACCTATTTTATTAAGTGATGTTGATATCGATTTTAATAAAAAAATCCTGGTTAATTATGCTGAAAACAAAGGCTATTTCAATGCAAAAGCGCAAGGAGATACCATTAGCAAAGACAAAAAAGCAGTAGTAAATTATGTGTTACAACCACACAAACGCTATTACATCAATCAGGTTAATTTTCCAAAAGACACAACATTAGTTGTGAACAAAGAAATTAATAAAACAGAAGCCAAAACTTTACTTAAAGAGAAGCAACCATTTGATTTGGATGTGATAAAAGCCGAACGCGAACGTATAGATTCTCGTTTAAAAGAGAACGGTTTTTATTATTTTCATCCCGATAATATTATTGTACAAGCAGATAGTACCGTTACAAACAAACAAGATGTTGAGCTTTTTGTAAAGCTAAAAGACCAAACTCCCGAACAAGCTAAAAAGCAATTTACGATTGATAAGGTTATTGTTTTTCCTGATTACAATATTCGGCAAGCAAGAAAAGGTTTATACCAAATGCCGATGCCTACAGATTCTTTAGGAAAATATGAACAAAATGGTTTTTATATGGTGGATTCGAAAAAGAACTTTAAACCAAAAGTTTTCGATCGTGCCTTGTATTTCAAAACTGGTGATATCTACAATCGTGCTGATCATAATTTAACCCTAAATAGATTAATTAATTTAGGTGTTTTTAAATTTGTGAAAAACGATTTCGTTATTTCAGATTCCATCAACAATAAATTTGATGTTTATTATACGTTGACACCACGCGAATTTCAATCGTTGCGCTTAGAAGTTTTAGGTCGAACAAATTCGGCGAATTATGGCGGTGGCGAATTAAACTTAAATTGGACGCATCGTAACATACTAAAAGGAGCAGAACAACTTAAAATGGCTTTGTATGGTGCTTTTGATATGCAATTAGGAGGTCAAAAAGATGCGAACAACATTTTTAGAGCTGGTTTTAATACACAACTTTCGATTCCGAGAATTGTAGCACCCTTCAAATTCAATTCATCAAGTGCGTTTGTTCCACGAACAAATATTGAAATGGGTTATGAATATCAAAACAGATCAAAATTATACACCTTACATAATTTCAATACGTCTTTTGGATATGTTTGGAAAGAAAATGCACAGAAAGAACACAACCTAAAAGTGTTTAGTGCAACTTTATTATTTCCGGAAAAAGTAACAGATGAATACAACAGCAAAATGTATGATTCGAGAGGAAATATTATTACCCCAAGTTAAAAACGCGTTGTCGATAAACAATTGATTTTTGGCCCACAATATTCGTACACCTATACTACCACAATGTTACCACGAAAAAGTACATTTTATTACCGTGGTTTAGTTGATTTGGCTGGAAATTTAACAGGATTGATTACTGGTGCAAATGTAAAAAAAGACAAGGAAAAAGAAATCTTCAAAATTCCATTTAGTCAATATGCAAAAATGGAACACGACTTCCGTTTTTACCACAAGTTTTCGGATAAATCCTCAATTGCCACACGGTTTATAGGAGGAATTGCTTATCCTTATGGTAATTCTGAATTTGTTCCATATTCCAAACAGTTTTTTGTAGGAGGCAGCAATAGTATTCGCGCATTTAGAGCACGTACATTAGGTCCTGGAAGTTATGATCCACGCTATCAAAATGCGAATTTCTTTTTTGATCAATCGGGAGATATTAAACTCGAATTAAATGCAGAATTTAGACAGAAATTATTTAGTTTTCTAAATTTAGCGTTGTTTGTTGATGCGGGAAATATATGGTTGATGAACGAGGATGAAACGCGTCCAGGTGCAAAATTTTCAAAAGATTTTATAAACGAAATAGCTGTAGGAGCAGGATTAGGACTACGACTTGATTTTAGTATTTTAATTCTAAGATTGGATTTAGCCACTCCTCTTCGTATTCCCTATTATGAGAAAAATGACCGATGGACATTTGATAAAATTGATTTTGGAGACAAAGCATGGCGAAAAGACAACTTAATTTTGAACATCGCGATTGGATATCCATTCTAAGCGTAAAGCAAAAATAAAAAACGAGTATCAAATGATACTCGTTTTTTTATTATTTATACTAATTACTTCAAATCGAAACGATCTGCATTCATCACTTTATTCCAAGCGGCAACAAAATCTTTCATAAATTTATCTTGTGCATCTTCTTGTGCATATACCTCAGCAATAGCTCTCAGTTCAGAATTAGAACCGAATACCAAATCAGCACGAGTTCCTGTCCATTTTGGTGTACCTGTCTTACGATCAGAACCTAAATAAACTTCTTTCGTTTCATCTTTTGCTTTCCATTGTGTACCCATATCCAATAAATTCACAAAGAAATCATTTGTTAATTGACCAGGACGATCTGTTAAAACACCATGATTCGAACCATCATAATTGATATTAATTGCACGTAAACCACCAATTAAAACTGTTAATTCTGGCGCTGTTAACGTTAATAAGTGTGCTTTATCAATCAATAATTCTTCTGTCGAAACACCTTGACGTTTCGTTTTACGGTAATTACGGAAACCATCTGCAATTGGCTCTAACCAACCGATAGACTCTACATCTGTTTCTTCTTGTGAAGCATCTGCACGACCTGCTGCAAATGGAACTGAAATTGTTTTACCAGCATCATTTGCTGCTTTTTCGATGGCTGCATTTCCACCTAAAACAATCAAATCTGCTAAAGATACTTGTTTCGATGAATTTACTGCATTAAACGAAGCTTGCACACCTTCTAATGCTTTCAATACTTTATTTAATTGAATTGGGTTGTTCACATCCCAATTTTTCATTGGCTCTAATCTAATTCGTGCTCCATTCGCACCTCCACGCTTGTCCGATCCTCGGAATGTAGAAGCCGAAGCCCAAGCTGTACCAGCTAATTCTGAAACTGTTAAACCAAGATCTAAAATTTGTGCTTTTAAATTTTCACAATCATTTTCATCTATCAATTCGTGTGTTACTGCTGGAATAGGATCTTGCCAAGTGAAAGTTTCTGTTGGCACATCTGCACCTAAATAACGAGAAACTGGTCCCATATCGCGGTGAATTAATTTAAACCATGCTTTACGGAAAGCATCTTCAAATTCTTCAGGATGCTCTAAGAAACGACGACCTATTTTTTCATAGATTGGATCAACACGTAATGCGATATCAGATGTCAACATTGTTGGTCTTAATCTTTTCGAAGCATCGTGCGCATGCGGAATAATTTCACCTACATCTTTTGCTACCCATTGATGTGCTCCTGCAGGAGATTTTGTTAATTCCCATTCGAAACCGAATAAATAACTCAAGAATAAATTCGACCATTCTGTTGGTTTACTTGTCCATGTCACTTCAATTCCAGATGTAATTGTATCCCCAGCATTTCCAGTTCCATAAGAGTTTTTCCAACCTAAACCTTGCATTTCAAGACCAGCTGACTCAGGATCATCACCAACGTGATCAGCAGATGCTGCACCATGTGTTTTACCAAAAGTATGTCCACCTGCAATCAACGCTAAAGTTTCTTCATCATTCATCGCCATACGTGCAAACGTATCACGAATATCTCTTGCCGAAGCCAATGGATCTGGGTTACCATCTGGACCTTCAGGGTTCACATAAATTAATCCCATTTGCACTGCAGCCAACGGATTCTCTAAATCACGTTCACCGCTATAACGGCTGTTTGCTCCCCCACTTTCTTCTAACCAAATTTTTTCAGATCCCCAATATACATCAATATTTGGCTCCCAAACATCAGCACGTCCACCTGCAAAACCAAGTGTTTTGAATCCCATTGATTCTAAAGCTACATTTCCTGCTAAGATGATTAAATCTGCCCAAGAAATCTTGTTCCCATATTTTTGTTTAATTGGCCAAATCAAACGACGCGCTTTATCCAAAGACACATTATCTGGCCATGAGTTTAATGGTGCAAATCGTTGTTGCCCTTCTCCACCTCCACCGCGACCGTCTTGTACACGATAAGTTCCTGCACTGTGCCAAGCCATACGAATGAAAAATGGACCATAATGACCAAAATCTGCTGGCCACCAATCTTGCGAATCTGTCATCAAGGTTTTAAGATCTGCCTTAATCGCTTCTAAATCTAATTTTTTAAATTCTTCCGCATAATCAAAATCTTCTCCTAATGGATTTGATTTATTTGAATGTTGACGTAAAATGCTTACATTTAATTGATTTGGCCACCAATCTTTATTTTGTGTTCCCAATCCTCCAACTGGCGTTGTATCCATTTGACCATTATGAAATGGACATTTTGAGATATCTCCTCCTTGATTTTCCATTGATTAATATTTTATGTTTATTATTTTGTTTTGGTAAATATCATAAATATAATAATTTGTCTTATCAATTAAAAATCAAATTGTTTTATCAACTAATCAATTTATCTTATACCAAGTGCAAATTAAATAGTTATTAATTATAAAGCGAAAAATTAATTAACTACATTTAACTGTTACACTCATTGATCCTACCGTGATAAGAAATAATAACTCCGATATTGGTAATTGTAAAGCACAAAAAAAATCAGTTATTTACAAAAAAAACTGATTTTTTTTGAGATTATAATTTATTTTATCGTTTTTATTTATACATCAATCCACATATATTCGTTATAATTAAAAAGGTTTCTTTTATAAACCCGTTGTGCATTATGAATTAAAAAGATAAAAGTTGTTCATTTGATTGAAAATC
>NZ_CALGVK010000100.1:0-2226 GCF_937930195.1 uncultured Empedobacter sp. | reverse complement strand
TTTGCAGCTTATTTGGATATCGATCATGATGATATTGAAGAATTCTTAAAAATTAAATCGATAGGTAGTTCTATTCAGAATTTATTTTATGGTGTTTGTGTACCAGATTATTGGATGCAAGAAATGATTGATGGAGATCTTGAAAAACGTCAAATTTGGGCGAAAGTTTTAGAATCTCGTCAAGAAAAAGGATTACCTTATCTTTTCTTTACAGATAACGTTAATAAAAATAAACCGCAGGTTTACAAAGATTTAGGAATGTCAATTAATGCGTCTAATCTTTGCTCAGAAATTATGTTGCCTTCTTCTGTGGACGAATCATTTATTTGCTGTTTATCTTCTATGAACTTAGAGTTATACGACGAATGGAAAGATACAGAAGCGGTTCGTTTAGCCATCTTTTTCTTAGATGCTGTATTGCAAGAATTCATCGAAAAAACAGAAGGAAATTACTATTTAGCTTCAGCGAATCGATTTGCAAAACGTCACAGAGCTTTAGGTTTAGGTGTGTTAGGATGGCACTCTTATTTACAACGCAATATGATTCCTTTCGAAGGAATGGAGGCAAAATTGCGTACTACAGAAATATTCAAACATATACAATCAAAAGCTGATAAAGCTTCAGAAGAATTAGCACGTATTTATGGAGAACCAGAAGTATTGAAAGGTTATGGACGTCGTAATACAACGACATGTGCAATTGCACCAACAACCTCTTCTTCTGCAATTTTAGGACAAACATCTCCAGGAATTGAACCGTTTGCGTCTAATTATTACAAAGCTGGTTTATCGAAAGGGAACTTTATGCGTAAAAATAAATATTTAACAAAATTATTACGCGAAAAAGGAATCGATAACGAAGATATTTGGCGTGAAATCATGCTAAATGGAGGTTCGGTACAGCATTTAGATCAATTGACAAAAGAGGAAAAAGATGTATTCAAAACATTCAAAGAAATTTCTCAATTAGAAATTGTTCAGCAAGCAGCTATTCGTCAAAAATACATCGATCAATCGCAATCCTTAAATCTTAACATTCCGCCAGATTTACCTGTAAAAGAAGTCAACCGTTTAATGATTGAAGCTTGGCAATTAGGCGTAAAAACATTGTATTATCAACGCTCTCAATCTGTTTCAAAAGAATTAGTAGCCAACTTAGTTTCTTGTTCTTCTTGCGAGGCTTAATAAATAAAATAGTAAAATAGAATACATAAATCCGCTCAACGAGCGGATTTTTTAGTTTATTTAATCAAAAAGTTGAGTTAAAATGAAATTTTATGAGGATTGATTTATTTTATTATCGTAATATTGCGATACGAAATTAATCTATGGGAACTACAAAATCAGAAATATTTACAGACGAACAAAATAGATTAGCACTCATGTTCAAAGTATTTGGAAATCCGGCACGTATTGCTATTTTACAATACATTATCAATCAGAAAGCGTGTATTTGCAATGATTTGGTTGATGAATTAGGCTTGGCACAAGCAACGATTTCTCAGCATTTAAAGGAGCTCAAAACACTTGGAATTATTCAAGGTACTATCGAAGGAAAGTCTGTCTGCTATTGTATTGATGAAAAAGTTTGGAATGATGTTCAAAACGATTTGATTGCATTTTTCAAACAAGATGTTCACATTAAACAATGCTGTTAATACTTTTTTTATATTAATTATCATCGTAATATTGCGATAATGGTAAAAGTAAATGAATATTAATCATAACAAGTCAAATTATAAATAATAAGCTATGACACTTGAACAAATTAAAGAAATTCTACCAACATTAGAGAATGTTGAATTTCAATTAGAAAATGGGACTTTTGTTCCCGAACACTTTCACGTAACAGAAGTTGGTCAAATTACAAAAAACTTTATCGATTGTGGCGGAACCATTCGCAACGAAAAAGTAGTTAACTTTCAGTTATGGAATGCAGATGATTACGAACATCGTCTAAAACCAGGTAAACTGTTAAACATTATCAAACTATCCGAGGAAAAAATTGGGATCGAAGATGCTGAAATTGAAGTAGAGTATCAAGCCGAAACGATTGGAAAATTTGATTTAGATTTTAACGGAAAATCTTTTGTTTTAAAAAACAAAACAACGGCATGTTTAGCCGAAGATGCGTGTGGAATTCCTAGCCAAAAACAAAAAGTGAATTTATCGGAACTAAACAATACTTGTTGTACACCTAATTCGGGTTGTTGCTAAGAATGTAAA
>NZ_CALGVK010000099.1:0-23246 GCF_937930195.1 uncultured Empedobacter sp. | reverse complement strand
ATTTCTTAAAAGCATTTAAAATATTTGAAGGAAATCGTCCAACAAATTCTATTTTATACGAAGTTTTAACACCAAAAGTTTTAGGAAATTTAATTGCGATGTACGAACACAAAATTTTTGTTCAAGGTGTAATTTGGAATATTTTCTCTTTCGATCAATGGGGAGTTGAATTAGGAAAACAATTGGCAAATGTTATTTTACCAGAGTTAGAAAATGATGAGCAAATAACTTCACATGATGCTTCTACAAACGGTTTGATAAATACATACAAATTCTGGAGAAAATAAATTCAGCCATTTTAAATAAAAAAAGCCTGTTGAAAAACAGGCTTAAAATTAACACATGAGGACAAAATTTACTCTACTAAATCTTATACACCCATGCTTATTTCAATATTTGTGCCAAAAGTAAATTTGACATAATCAATTATTATTTAACGGCTTTAATTTTTCCGTTCATTGTAGCAAAGTGTCCAGGGAAAGAACATAAGAAATCATACGTGCCTTCGTCTACCGTAAATTTGATTTGATCATTTTCTCTGCCTCCTAATAATTTTGTGTGTGCAATGATTTCTGATTGTAAATCAGTTGGAATATAATCTGTCGCTTTGGCAGAAGCTGCTTTATTTGCAAATGCAGAAGCATCAGAACCTGGTTTTAATAAAATAAAATTATGTCCCATCGCTTCTTTAGACATTTCACCTGTATTCATCAAAATTAACGTAACCTCTTCTCCTGCCTTTACTGTAAACTCTGTTTTATCAAAGCGCATGTCATCACTCGCCTTTAAAACAATATGATTATTTGTTGCTGGTGTTGAAGCTACTGTAGTTTCTGAATCCTCTTGCGGAGCAGTGCTGTAGTCTATTTCTGGTTGAGCAGATTCTTCATTTTTAGAACCACCGCAGCTCATCATAAAGACTGCTGCGAAACTCATTAAAACTATTTTTTTCATGATTCACTATTTTTGTTTGATATAAAAATAGTGAAATTCAGTTACTTAAAAAAGTTTATTGATTAATAAATAATCTGATTTAAAGCAGAGACTTGTTAAGGAATATCTAAATACTTGTGTGTCTGTAAAGAATATCTCCATTTTGGATTCTCTTTTACATAATCAATAATTAAAGGAAGGTTTTTGTCGCGTTTGCTCCATTCGGTTTGTAAAAAGAGTGTACAATCCTTTCCAACTCGTGCTGCTTGTTCTTCCGCAAATTTAAAATCATGATTATTAAAAACAATACATTTTAATTCATTTGCAGCTTCGCAAACCTCATCCAATGGCAGCATTAATTTTTTGGGAGAAAGACAAACCCAATCAATTTCTCCACTTAACGGATAAGCACCCGAAGTTTCGATATGAATACGGGCACCTTTTTCATGTAGTTTTTTTGTCAAATAAGTCAAATCCCACATCAAAGGTTCTCCTCCTGTAATGATGATAGTTTTGGCTTGTGAAGTTGCCAAGTCTACCAATTCATCAACATTAGTTAAGGGATGCTTTTCAGCATCCCAACTATCTTTAACATCGCACCAATGACAACCTACATCACAACCTCCTAATCGAATAAAATAGGATGCCACTCCAGTATACATTCCTTCCCCTTGAATTGTGTAGAAATGCTCCATAACAGGCAATAATTTACCTTCTTCTATCAATAGTTGTTCTTCTGCAGTTGTTGATGCAATATGTATCATAATTTTATTTTTTGTTGTTGTAAGCCAACAATGTGTTTTTTAATAACATTGCACGTGTCATTGGCCCTACTCCACCAGGAACAGGTGTAATCCACGATGCTTTTTCTTTTACATTATCAAAATCTACATCACCAGCCAATCTAAATCCTCGAGGATTAGTTTCGTCGTCAACACGTGTAATTCCAACGTCAACGATGACTGCTCCCTCTTTTACCATATCAGCTTTTAAGAAACCAGGAACACCCAAAGCAGTGATCACAATATCAGCTTCTTTTGTAAATTGTTCTAAATTTTGAGTTTTGGAGTGAGTTAAGGTTACCGTACTGTTTCCAGGGTTCCCATTTTTACTCATCAAAATACTCATTGGGCGACCAACGATGCGAGAACGTCCGATTACAACAGTGTGTTTACCTGTTGTATCAATGTTATAACGCTCTAACATTTCCATAATTCCATAAGGAGTTGCTGGTAAAAATGTTTCCATTTCTAATGCCATTTTTCCGAAATTCATTGGATGAAATCCATCTACATCTTTCTTTGGATCAATCGCATTAATTACTGCTTCTTGATCGATATGTTTTGGCAATGGTAATTGAACGATAAATCCGTCCAATGTATCATCATTGTTCCATTTTTCAATCTCTGTAATTAAATCTTCTTGTGAAATTGTATCTGGCAAACGTAATTCAGACGATTCGAAACCTACGAAATGACAATCCTTTATTTTATTGTCAACATACGTTTGCGAAGCGCCATTACTTCCTACTAAAATTGCCCCCAAATGTGGTACACGAACTCCTTGGTCCTTGTAATTCTGTACCAGCTCCTTGATCTCTTGTTTGATCTCTTTTGCCAGTTTAATACCGTCTAAAATTTGCATTGTTTTGTTGTGTTTGCGCAAAGATACGGACAAATTAGAAAATAAATAAAGATGTTGTGATGATGATTTTTGATTCAATAGAAAAACCACTTCTTTTTATGAAGTGGTTTTTGGTTGATAATAATTTTATGCTTGCTCTGGTAAAGTAAACGAATCGTCTTGATTCGGTTTATTTTTTCGGTGAGTTGATGGCTCGTCTTTTATGATTTGATGTTCATTTAACTGATGTGCCGCTGTAAAAGAAGTCACCATTGTATTCAACATTTCCGATGCTGCTGTTGGCGAATTAGGTAATAACACTAACTTGCTTCCAGATTTTTCTCCAATTGCTTGCAAGGTATCATAATGTTGTGTAACTACAATTAATGCAGAAGCTTCTTGAGACGTAATTCCTGCCCCATTTAATACATAAACAGATTCTAATAAACCTTTTGCAATTTCGCGTCGTTGATCGGCTATACCTTGTCCTTGCAAACGTTTTGACTCGGCTTCGGCTCTTGCTTTTTCAACAATTAAAATACGTGCCGCATCACCTTCGTATTGCGCAGCCAATTTTTCGCGTTCGGCAGCATTGATACGATTCATCGCATGTTTTACTTGTTCATCAGGATCGATATCGGTTACCAAAGTTTTGACAATTTCGTAACCATACGAATTCATCGCTTCTTGTAACTCTCCCTTTACAGCAACGGCTATATCATCTTTTTTCTCGAAAACATCATCCAAACGAAGTTTAGGAACTTCAGCACGAACAACGTCAAATACGAAAGATGTAATTTGCGTATATGGATTATCTAATTTGTAAAATGCATCATAAACTTGTGTTTTGATGACTTGATATTGAACCGAAACTTTTAATCGTACGAATACATCATCTTTTGTTTTTGTTTCAACGACAACATCTAATTGTTGAATTTTGAGTGACATTTTTCCTGCGATTTTATCAACAACTGGAATTTTGAATTGTAATCCAGGGTTACGAATACTGTTAAATTTTCCGAATCGTTCTATGATAACTGCAGTTTGCTGTTTTACGGTAAAAATGAATAAAAAGAGTACAATTATACCTGCAAATAATAAAAATCCTAATGTAGGTCCCATAGTTTTAGTGCTTAAAAATAATAATGGAATTAAGATAAGTATTTATTTTCAGAAAATATTCAGAATGAATTGATAATTGATTTTTAGACCAAAAAAAATTAGGAATGTTAACTTATAACATTCCTAATTCGAATTTTGCTTCTTCGCTCATCATATCTCTATCCCAAGGTGGTTCGAAGGTAATTTCTACGTAACATTTTGATACGTATTCTATTTCTTCTACGCGCTGCTCTACCTCTAAAGGCAAACTTTCAGCTACTGGACAGTTTGGAGATGTAAGGGTCATGGTAACTTTTACTTCACCATCTGCATTCACCTGTGCATCATAAACCAATCCCAATTCGTATATATCAACGGGAATCTCTGGATCGAAAACTGTTTTGAATTTTTCAACCAATTTTTCTCCAATCGAATCTAATTGTTGTTCTGTTAATGCCATTGTTATCAATTGTTATTGTTCTGCAAATGTACGAATAGTTTAGGTTACGTGGAATTTTTCTAAATAACTATTTTTAATGAGTTAAAATAAAATCTTTATAATGATAGAAAATCGCTTCTTTGGAGAACCCAAAAAAGCGATTTACAAACACGAAGAACTTTTTTAGATAAAAAGTTTTATCATTATATGGATTGATTATTATAAACCTAAAGTCCAGCCTTTTGCCCAATCTGGTGTAGCTGTTCCATTTCCAGCACCATTAGCGGTAGAACTTTCTGTATAAACAGCAGAAACATCTACTGTTTCATTCTTAGTATTTTTTCCAACAGATTTTGTAGTTACATTATCAAATTTGACATTAGTAGCTTTTAATTTTCCTGTAGTAATTGCTGCAATTGACTCATCTTGTTGAATATCAAAACCTACATTCCAGTTACTTAAAACTATGTTATCAAATGTACCTTGAGAACCTACTCGTAGCTTTATCCCTTGAGGTTCTGCTCCTTCTTTTCCTGCACCGATTAATGTCATATTTTTTATAGTAGGACTAGAGATTGGAGTTGCTAATGGATTATTAGAGTTGTTATCAGCTTCTATACCTCTATTTCCTGCATTTGTCTTTTTACCATACCAATTTTGTCCCGTTCCATTCCATCCTTCAGTCCAATCAAACATGTCATCCCCAACATCTTTATGGGTATTAACAACAACTAAATTACTCGCGTCTACTGTTCCGCCAAACCACTCAAATCCATCATCTGAACTTTCGTATGCTTGTACATTTTTTATAACTGTTCCTTTTCCAACTCCAAATAAAGATAAGCCATTAAACTCTTTATCTGCATTGTAAGCAAAACCAGAATACTCTATTCTTAAATATTGAATTGATCCAGAATTATCGTTGACATCACTTCCTCCGTAAGCCAATTCCCCACCTACTTCTGTTGTCGCTGTTGTTCCTTTGTTTATAGGAGCTTTACCAGCTAATACTAGTCCTCCCCATTTACCAGGAGCTTTGTTTGTAGCCGTCATAATAACTGGATTGCTTTCTGTTCCTTCTACAAATATTTTTGCTCCTTGAGCAATAGAAATAAATCTTACTTCTTCGTATGCTGTAGCAGAACTAGGATTTGTAGCTTCTATAACAACTCCTGGTTTGATTCTTAAAATTGCTCCTTCTCTTACAATTAAACGTCCTGTTAATTTGTAAGTTCCTGACTCCAATACGACCTCTCCTTTTGTTATTTCTCCTTTTAAGTTATTTCTATCTACAACGAAAGTAGATGGATCAGTTATTTCAGTAGAAGAATCATCATCGCTAGAACAAGATATAAATGTTGTTGAAACTGTTCCTACAAATAATGCTAATGTTAAAAGTTTAAAAAAAGATTTTTTCATGTTATTTGTTTTTGTTTTGTTTTCTTTTAAAAATTATAATTTACAGAAAGACCAAAGTTTGCCCCTCTTTTATATGAAACAGCTGTTACGTTACCTGTTGCGTTTTCTTGTACACGTTTAAATTCTGGATTAAGAATATTTCTTGCAGCAATGTTTATTCCTATGTTTTTATTTAACTTAGTTCGTAATATAAAGTCTAAAGACCCTATCCCTTTATCAATTAAGTTTCCTCTATTCTCATTGTTCAATGCATAAATTCGATCCGAGTAATAAGCATAAGAAAGTGTAGCCATAACTTCAGCTCCTCTCTTCCAAGATTTTACATAAGATACATCCGCATTAAGTAAAAAATCAGATGCTCCTGTCAAAGCAGCTTTAGGTGTAGTTAAATTTAAATTATACATCCCTTTTGTTTCTTTTCGTACCTTTTCAGCATCTATTTCTTGGTCAGTTTTCATGTAACTGGCATTTAAACCTGCTGACAATGTATTTTTGCCTTCTTGTCCAAAATTGAATATATTTTTTCTGATTTCTAACTCTGCTCCAACGACATAACCATAATCTCCATTAACCCAAGAAATATCATTTGTAGATGAAGCAATGACAACCTCATTAATTGGATTCTGAATATATTTTCCGAAACCTGCAATAGAAATTAATTCTCCATGAGATGGAAAAATCTCCCATTTTAAATCTACATTATAGTTATCTGATGCATAAAGAAAAGGATTTCCATATTTTGTTTCATTTACATCTTCATATAAAAACAATGCTTTTTCTTTAAATTGAGGAAGTGTATAGGTTTTCGATGCTCCGAAACGTAAGTTTTGTTTATTGTTGATAGCATATTTTACAATAAGACTCGGTAAGAAGTAGTTTTCGTCTAACATGTTAGAATTTAAGTCAGAACTTAACTGTGTTCTCCACGATATTTCTTGCAATATATTTTCGTAACGTAAACCAAGGACTGCACTTAATTTATCTGTTAAGTTATATTCCAAATTTGCATATCCGGCATGTATAGTTTGATCTCCATTATAAACCTGAGGAGCTAAAGTACCGCTATATGTCGTTGTACTAAAATATCCGTTATTATAGTTCGTTTCATTAAAAAAAGCATCCAAATTATTCGGGTCTATGACTTGTGAGTTGTTTAATCTGAAATTAAATTGTCTTGCTTCAAAATCACGATTCACAAAACGACCGTTATATCCCACTTTTACAAAACCTCTAGCTAATCCATTTGCAGATTCATTCAAACGATAGCTTAATCCTACATTTGCAGCATAACTCTTTTCTATTAAATTATGAAAATAACGATGATTATCGGTTGTAGAATTTTGAGCAAGCTGGTATTCATTTGTCGTTTTATTAAGTCGTAATGTGTTTTGTGTACGATCTGGCACATCACTTTCTATTTTATTAAAAGCTAATCCCCAATTCAGATCCAATTTATCTGTCAACTTATGATCTCCCAAAAGTTGGTTTACCATTAATTGGTTTTGTATATAAGTATTACGCTGGATTAATCCATTATCATCCTCAGCAATATCACGAATAAAACCATAGTATAAATCTCTTGATTGCTCAGAAGAATTAATAAATAAGAAATTATATTTGATACTATGATTTTTATTTATTTTATAATTCGCATTAAACATTCCTGTAGAATTTGTTTCATAAGAATATTTTTGATGAGGTACAAAAGATCTTAATCTTCCTCCTAATCCTCCTAAAGCATTAACTGTTTGATTTATACCTTCACGATAATCATAGTTACTATTAAAACTCGCACTAGCAAACACTCCTAGTTTTCCTTCATCTCCAATTCTAAAAGTTTTACCAGCTTTCAATCCAAAATTTGGCGCAATTGTACTCGACGTTGTTGGATTTAACTTCGTCTTAAATTGGTATGAATTCAAAGGGTTATTAGGAACATTTATTTTAGAAAAACCTGTCTTACTTGGTCCATCTTGTAACATAAAGTTACTCTCACCTATAGCATTTGTATTAACAGAAGTTCCTACAGAAATCTGAAATAGTCCTTTATCTTGGAAATCCTTTGATACTATATCTACAGCTGCCCCAGAAAAATCCCCCAACAGTTTAGGAGAATAAACTTTATCAACTGAGATATATTCTATAATGTCAGTATTAAAAAGACTTAAATCAATATTTTTATATTCTGGATCGTTAGATGGTAATGGTAAATTATTTAATGTTGTAGATATATAACGATCACCTAATCCTCTTACAAAAATAGAATTTGTACCTTCAAGCTTAGAAATTCCAGCTATTTTAGTCATTGCTGTTGCTGCATCACTTACTCCTTTTCGCTCTAGCTCCGCAGCACCAATATTCGTTACTATATTTACAGATCTTTTTTGCAAGTTCAAAAGATTTGCCTCAGCAGCTTTACTTCTTACACCTGTAATAACAGCCGTTGATAAATCAATTTTACCATCTTTGAAATCTTCTGGTTGCAAATACATATTTAATGTATTCGAATCTGTTAAATTCTGAGTGATCGTTTGATAACCATCGACTTTCATTTCCAATTGATACGTATCATCTGGAACAGAAATTTCGTAACGACCGTTTTCATCTGTTCTAGCTTGAATATCCAAGCCTTCTACTGTAAATGATTTTCCAGAAAGCGGTTGATTGGTTCTTTGATCAAATAGAGTTCCTTCTAATTTAATACTGGTCTGTGCAAATAATGCGGCTGACCCTAATAATAAAAGTAAAGTTAAATTGCGTTTCATTGCGATTGATAATTCGTGTTTGTTGATTGCAAAGTTGTTGTTTTTCAATGAAAAACATTTTTACAAATTGTAAAGCTTTTGTTAGGTAATTGTTATCAAATTATTGTAATTTTAAATGAATGTTAAGAAATATTTTTAAGTGATTTCTCCTAAAATTTAAGCTTAATTTTACATCGACTAATTTTATTTAGTTATTACAAACAATTATGAAGAACATTAAAATTTTATTAGTTGACGACGAACCAGATATCTTAGAATTTATTGGTTACAACTTAAAAAAAGAAGGATTTGAAGTAGAAACTGCTCAAAATGGAATTGAAGGCCTTAAACAAGCCAAAATTTTTCGTCCAGATTTAATTCTACTTGATGTCATGATGCCACAAATGGATGGAATGGAAATGTGTGCCGAATTAAGAAAACTTGACTCTTTTAAGGATACTTTAGTTGTATTTCTTTCTGCTCGCGCCGAAGATTTTTCTCAATTAGCAGGTTATGATGCTGGTGCAAATGACTACATTCTGAAACCAATCAAACCAAAAGTTTTAGTCAGTAAATTAAACGCTTTATTAAAGCTAAAACAACCTAATGAAGCTCCTAAAGATGAATACATCAAATTAAATAACTTCGAGATTAATCGCGAAACCTACAAAGTAAACTTTCAAGGAGTAGATTTTTTATTACCACGAAAAGAATTCGAATTGCTTGCTTTATTAGCTTCAAACCCGGAACGTGTTTTTAAACGCGAAGAAATTTTAGAAAAAGTTTGGGGGAACGAAGTTGTGGTTGGTGGACGCACAATTGACGTGCATATGCGAAAATTACGCGAAAAATTTGGGAACGATCGCTTCTCTACAATCAAAGGAATTGGATACAAAATAAATGACTAAAAGCTCGTAATGGCTTCAACTTTCAAAGTTCAAAACATCTTTTTATATGCCTTTATCAGTACATTATTTTTGGCTTTAGGATTTGTTTTGTTCTCATTTTTATGGTTTGGAAATATTCAATTTATTCTCCAAGAAAAATTATTTTTCATCAGTTTGATGATGCTTTTGTTGATTGGATTATCAATATTTTATTGGTTTTCTTTAAAAAATCAACGCAAAAAAGATTTTACCGAAATCTCTAAAAACATTCCTCAATTTCAATCTAATCATGTTGATTTTGAAGAACTTTCTCAGAAAATTTCAACAATAACAGAAGATCAATCGAAAGAAATTGACGTGTTGAATGAGCGCGAAAATTACCGAAGAGATTTTCTTGGAAATATTTCGCATGAATTAAAAACGCCCCTTTTTTCAGTTCAGGGATATTTATTAACCTTGATTGAAGGTGGAGTTGAGGACGAATCGATTCGAGATAAATATTTAAACCGAATCAATAAATCAGTTGATCGATTAATTTATTTGGTCAAAGATTTAGATATGATTGCTGAATTGGAACGTGGACGAATCAACATCGAGTTTTCGGTGTTTAATTTGACTGCACTTGTACAAGATGTGATTGATTTATTAGAAATTAAAGCAGAAAAAAATAACATCAAAATTTCGCTTAATTACCCTATTCATCAGCCGATAAAAGTGGTAGGTGATATTCAGAAAATACAACAAGTGTTGATTAATTTGATTGTAAATGCCATTAATTATTCGAATCCAAATACAGAAGTTTCAATTGATTTTGAGGAATATGATGATAAAATTCAAATTTCAATAAAAGATCAAGGTGTTGGAATAAAGCAAGAAGACATTGATCGAATTTTTGAGCGTTTTTATCGTGTTGATAAATCTAGAAACCGTAATAATGGAGGATCTGGATTGGGGCTTGCTATTGTAAAACATATCTTAGAAGCCCATCATCAAAAAATTTATGTGACAAGTAAAACAGGAAAAGGATCTACATTTTCGTTCTATTTGCAAAAAGCTTAATACGTTTCTTTTTTCTTCGTAAATTTTAAAGTGACATTATTCTTAAAGACTTTCAGCGTATCATTTTTAGCTTCTTTCCATAAAAAATAAGGAGGATGAATATTCAACACATTTCCTTTTGTTGCCAACGAATCATCGAACATTTCGGCATATAAAATTGTATCTTTTGATAAGAACAATTTATCTTGATTTTTAACCAAATAATATTCGTTTCTCAAATACATAGGATCTTTTACACGCAAAGTAGAATCTCTTGGATCTAAGTTCCATTTAATATGAATTGGATTAAAACCATCTTCATAGCCCACAAAAACACGTGTCGTATTTACAATATGTCGAATAGAAAAAATTAGAATAGAAAAAAATACAAGTATACCGATATAGTAAAATATCAATTCTTTTTTCATTGGTTTGGTTTAGGTGTTGATTATTAAGTTACAAATATCGTCTTTCTATCTCAAAAGATACATAAAAAATGTAAATTTGCACTAATTTAATTTTAATATAACTTCCAATAATGCAATATAATCCGAATGAAATCGAACCAAAATGGCAAAAGTTTTGGATTGAAGACAAGACGTTCAAATCTGATAATCAATCAGAAAAACCTAAATTTTATGTATTAGACATGTTTCCTTATCCGTCTGGTGCTGGCTTACACGTTGGTCATCCACTTGGATACATTGCATCTGATATTTATTCCCGATACAAAAAATTAAAAGGATTCAACGTTTTACACCCTATGGGTTACGATTCTTTCGGTTTGCCTGCAGAACAATATGCGATACAAACAGGTCAACATCCAGCTGTTACAACAAAAATGAATATCGAAGGTGGTGTTGATAAACAAGGAAATGTAATTGCAGGATACGAAAACCAAATGAAAAAAATTGGTTTAGGATACGATTGGGATCGTGAAATTAGAACTTCAGAACCTGAATATTATAAATGGACACAATGGATTTTTAATCAATTATTTGATTCATATTATGATCTTTCAACAAATAAAGCAGAACCCATTTCATCGTTAATTGAAACATTCAAAACTAAAGGAAACACAACGGTGAATGCTGTAAGTGATGAAGATACAGAACGCTTTACAGCAGAACAATGGAATGCATTTTCTGAAAAAGAACAACAAGCTATTTTATTAAAATATCGTTTAACATTCTTAGCAGAAGCCGAGGTAAACTGGTGTCCAGATTTAGGAACTGTTTTAGCGAACGATGAAGTAATAAATGGTTTATCAGAACGTGGTGGATTTCCTGTTGTGCGTAAAAAAATGACACAATGGATGATGCGTATCACGGCTTATGCAGATCGTTTATTAACGGATTTAGATAAAATTGATTGGCCAGAACCAATCAAAGATTCTCAACGCAATTGGATTGGTAAATCTAAAGGAGCGTCGATTTTCTTCGGAATTGAAGGTCATAATGATAACATTGAAGTTTTCACAACTCGTCCTGACACTGTTTTTGGGGTTTCTTATGTTACATTAGCACCAGAACATCCTTTGGTTTCTCAGATAACAACTGCTGAATACAAAACGAAAGTTGACGCTTATGTAGATTATACGTCTAAACGTTCGGAGCGTGATCGATTAGCTGATGCTAAAAATATTACAGGTGAATTTACGGGAGCTTTTGCTATACATCCATTTACAGGAAAACAAATTCCTATCTGGATTGGTGATTATGTATTAGCATCGTATGGAACAGGTGCTGTAATGGCAGTTCCTTCTGGTGATGAACGAGATTTTGCTTTTGCAAATCATTTCAATTTACCTATTATTAATATTTTCAAAGGACAAGATATTTCTGAAGCTGCTTTTACAGAAAAAGGTGGATTCGAATTACAAGATTCTGATTTCTTAAATGGATTAGGTTATCAACAAGCTGTTGAAAAAGCAATTGAAGCCTTAGAAGAAAACGGATTTGGAAAAGGAAAAACAAACTTCCGTTTACGTGAAGCTGTTTTCTCTCGCCAACGCTATTGGGGAGAACCAGTTCCTGTTTATTTCAAAGACGGAATGCCTTACACGATTCCTACAGAAGCCTTACCAATAATTTTACCAGAAGTGGACGAATATTTGCCAACTGCAGAAGGTGAACCACCATTAGGACGTGCAACAAAATGGGCATTTAACACAACTACAAACGAAGTAGTGGACAATAGTTTAATCAACAACGAAACTATTTTCCCTATCGAATTGAATACAATGCCTGGTTGGGCAGGTTCTTCTTGGTATTGGTTACGTTACATGGATGCTAAGAATGATAACGAATTTGTATCAAAACAAGCCGTTGATTATTGGCAAAATGTAGATCTGTACATGGGAGGTTCTGAACACGCAACTGGACACTTATTGTATTCTCGTTTTTGGCAAAAATTCTTATTTGACAAAGGATTTGCTCCAACGGAAGAATATGCAGCGAAATTAATCAACCAAGGAATGATTTTGGGAATGAGTGCTTTTGCTTACCGTATCAATGGAACAAATACATTTGTTTCGAAAGGTTTAAAAGATCAACACGAAACCACTCCAATCCATGTTGACGTAAATATGTTGAAAGATGGAGGGGATGAATTAGATACAGAAAAATTCAAAGCGTGGCGAGAAGATTTTGCAAACGCTGAATTTATTTTAGAAGACGAAAAATACATCACAGGTCGTGAAGTTGAAAAAATGTCAAAATCTAAGTTTAATGTAATTTCTCCAGATACTATTTGTGACGAATATGGTGCTGATGCGCTACGTTTGTATGAAATGTTTTTAGGTCCGTTAGAACAAACTAAACCATGGAATACACAAGGTATCTCTGGTGTTTCTTCATTCCTTAAAAAATTATGGAAATTGTACCATAATGGCGAAAACGAGAGTTTCTTCGTTTCTGATGACGAACCAACAAAAGAAGAAATGAAAGTTCTTCATCAATCAATCAAAAAAGTAGACGAAGATGTGAATAATTTCTCGTTCAATACATCGGTTTCTACCTTTATGATTGCAGTGAACGAATTAGGAAAATTAAAATCAAATAAACGCGCAATTTTAGAGCCTTTAGCAATTATTATTTCGCCTTATGCACCACATATTGCAGAAGAATTATGGTCTAAATTAGGTCACGAAACTTCTGTCGCAAAAGCCGACTTCCCTATTTTTGAAGAAAAATGGTTGATTGCAGATGCAAAAGAATATCCAGTTTCATTTAATGGTAAAATGAAATTCTTGTTAGAATTGCCTTTAACCTTATCAAAAGATGAAATTCAGGAAATTGTCATGAAAGACGAACGTACCATCAAACAATTGGGAGATCGTACTCCAAAGAACATTATTATTGTTCCTGGAAAAATTATCAACATCGTTGGATAAAAAAATTTTAGATACTAGATTTTAGTATTGAGAATATAGATAAAAGCCTCGCAAATGCGAGGCTTTTATATTGGAAAGATTTTTCGACAAACTCAGAAAGACAAGACTTAGAATAAAATTAAAAACCGCGTTAGGGATTGCAGTGGAAATCCTTTGCTGAATAGCAAAGATTGGAACGAAAAGCCCGCCCGAAGGGAACGCCCAAAAAAAATTAATATCTTAGTCCAAATAAATACGCAACATGAAATATTTACCAACGTTAGAGACGGAGCGATTGATTATACGCCCAATTACGATGGATGATTTGCACGATTTTTATGAAATGGATTCTCAACCCGAAGTGCACGTTTACCTAAAGGCTGAACCTGTAAAGACTATTGAGCAAACTCGCCAAATTATTGAAGATTTACAGCGTCAATACGATGAGTTGGGACATGGACGATTGGCAGTTGTGGTGAAAGAAACTGGTAAAATGATTGGTTGGACTGGTTTTAAATATATTATCGAAGAAGAGGCTATGAACAATCGCTTTGACTTTATTGATATCGGATATCGTTACCGAAAAGAAGCATGGGGAAAAGGTTATGCAACCGAAGCTGCGGAGGCTTGTATGGATTATTACAAAAAAAATATGTCGCATATTCAACTAAACGCGATAACACATGTTGACAACGAAGGTTCACGAAAGGTATTAGAAAAAATTGGTTTTGAAGTAACCGAAACTTTTCATTTTGATATTTGGGAGTTGGATTGTTACTGGTATGAGTTGAAGCAAGGAGAGTAAAAATTCCATCTTAATTGTTATTTAACAAAAAATAACAATTAAGATGGAGAATAAATTTTAGCGCAAAGAATTAATACCTCGTTTTCAAAACAATATTACCTAGTTCTTTTATTTCCTCTTGACTAGTAAAAATTGTATTCCCTTTTTTTGCAATCACTTCCCATGCAATAGTACTTACGACATCGTCCAAAACACCTGGTTCTGTAGCGTCGGAAACAATTTCAAATGTACGATCGTCCTTCATACGAACTGGCTGTTGGTAATCTTGGTGCACAATTAACAAATCTCCTCGACCATCAATAGCAGCTTGATAAATTTCTTGTAAATCTGTTAAGACTTGCCCTTTACTTACGGCTTCACTCATTTCTTCGATCGATTTTTTTCGATTTTGGTGTTGATAATTTTTAATAAATTCACCTGCAATTTCCATGTAGTCGTTTTGTTGCGTTGGTGAATTAAAATCGGTAGAAATATTTCCTAAGTATATACTAGGCGTATCTGCTTCGGCAATAAATTCACCATAATTATCATCCGTAGAAATGACCAAGCAACGTAAACTACCTTCCGGGTTTACACGCTGAACTGATTTATCTATCTGATTAAAGAAGTCTTTGATTTTGTTTTTCTGCTCGTCTGTTTTGCTAAATAAACTACTTAGGTTATAGTTATTTTCTGTAAATGGAAAATCATCATTTTCAATTTCTTGAACAATCGAATCATTGATGGCTTGATACAAGTGTACCCCTTTTTTTGTTAGGTACAGCACCAAATATTCAGTAACACGATTCATAACTTTAATAAGAGGTCTGATATGAAACGTTTCATCAATCCAAACACCTTCATGAGTTATTGGAATATCAGTACGTATAAATTCGAACGTGTCCTTTGAAATATAAATGTGTAAACTTTCTAAATTCTTATGTACTTCTAATTCTTCAGCTATATTTTCTAATTTTTCTAATATATCTGGAATTTCTCGTTTGGAGTGAATTTCCAATAATCTATCTTCCGCTTCTTTCGCTAAATTTTTTAGTTTGATTGCGTCTTGTTGGTTGTCTGGGCTCGTACGATGTGTATTGAATGCAATCGTAATACAAGGAGAGTTTTTTTCTGTTGCTAGCGTTAAAAGTTGTTCTTTAATACTCATAAATATTATTTTTATAAATGTTTATTATTCTATTAAGATATCTATAAATTTCTCAACAACAATTAATAACCAACACTTTAACAAAAAAAATAACATTTTCAAAAATATGTATCTTTATTAAAGATAAATGTTGGGTATTAACAAACTTCCTTGGCAAACCATTTTATATGAAAAAATTAATTTTAACAACTCTTTGTTTAGTTTTATCACAAGTCAATTTTGCTCAAAAAATTTCGACGAATGACTATGAAGTGAAAACGACTTTAGCTGATTTTAATCTAAAAGGAAAGGTTGAAAAAGTTGTTTCAACAGCTACAGATGCGAACGGAAATTCGACTACTTTACCATTTTTGGAAAATGAATTTTATAATCAGATTTCGTTAGAATTTAATTCGAAAGGTTTGTTAAAAAAACGGACCAATTATTTGGATTATCGAGGGAAATTAGCTGTTTATAACTATGTTAATAACGACTACAACAACTCGAATTTAATTGATAAACAAACGAATACAGTTATTAACAATAATGAAGATCCAAAACGAATTGCAGCAGACAAAACATTTGTTTATGACCATAAAAATCGCTTGATAAATTTGATTGAAAAAAATGAAGGAAAAACATCTAAATCGAGTTATGAAACCGTTTTTAATTATTCGAATAGGTTAGATAAAATCACAACAAAAGTAGAAGGTGCTACGATTTCTGAAAACAATTTGACTTATAATAAAAAAGGGCACTTGGTGTTGGATGAGATGACTTCTTTTGATGGAAAAAAAGGGCGAAAAATATACTATATCTACGACAAAGACACAGCTGTTTTTCAGGAAGAAGTTGCTGGAAACTCAAGCAAAATAATGTTCTTTGACCATGGAAATATTTCAAAACTACAATCATTTGATCACAATAAAATGTTGGTTTATCAGGCTGATTTTGATTCGAAAAATGAGATTGTCAACTTCAAGAAACAATCATTTCGAAATGGACAAAACTTCTTAACATCGTATCAAGTTTCGTATGAATATGATTCGAAAAATAATTGGATAAAAGCTTCTATTTCAACAGATGGTGAATTAAAATATAGTGTAAAACGCACAATTAATTATTATTAAACAAAAAAGGTTGAGCCTTGCTCAACCTTCTTTCCACAAATAAATAACACACTACTTTTTGATTACTTTGAAAGTAGAGTTGTTAACTTTTATGATATAAACACCTTTCAATAAAGAAGAAACATCCAATTGATTCTTCCCTTTTTGAAGTGTTTTCTCCGTAATTTTAGTTCCTGTAAGTGCAAAGATTTCTGCCTTAGATTCTTCTTTTGTTTCGATGAACAAGATATTATTCACAGGATTTGGGTAAACATTTATCAATGATTTCGTCAAATCATTTGTTCCTAAAACAGCTGTTGAAATTGAAATCGTTTGTGCGACTACTTTTCCATTCGAATTAAAAGAAAGTTTAATTTTAGCTGTTCCGTTTTTTAAAGGATTGATGACTAACTCATCTTTTTCATTGATAGAAATTTCCGCCACATTATCATTTTCGAGAATTTCTAAATCTTTAACAATTGCAATTGCCAAATTATCTTCATCGGAAACTTTATCCTTTAAGTCAATTACTGTTGGAGAATTGATGTGATATGTTGTTTCTAACTCATTTATCTTCGGTGCAGCGTTATCTGGAAAAACGGGCAATGATTGAAACCAATAATAATCTTCTAATTGAATTGTATTAGTTAAATTTCCTTTGTTGTCAAATTTGTGAATCCAGTTTTTTTGATAATGACTTCCAAAACCACTTTCTGTTGTTGTTACAATTAACTCATCTGTAACAGGATCAACACGTAAACCTGCTCCATAAATAGCTTGTTTATATTGTTCATCTTGACCAGGAATCGTAGCAAAATTTTCGTTAAACTCGTTTTTATCCACATCATATTTCACCATTGTTGGACTAATAGACCAACCAGCACCAGGGAAAAAGTAAATTGCATTCTCTTGGGATGAAGCACTAAAACTACCTGCGTTCCACGCTCCCCATGTGTTTGGGATGGTTTTCGTAGGAATCGCAACTTCGGATGTTGCTAAACTAACAGGGTCTATTTTAACTAACTTATTCGCCAAAGCTCCCCAAACATTCCCATCTTTTGTTTGTACAACAGAAATAAAATTTCCTGTTATCGTTTGCTTTATTGTATGCGCTTTAGGATCGATAACTAAGATTCCACCTTTTTGAGTAACAGCAAAAACATAAGTCGATGTACGAATCATATTCGCCAACGCACCAACTTTATCAGTACCTTCGATTAATGCTCCTTGCACCATGTTTTCAATATCAAATAAATATAGTCCGCTCGTAGTTCCTATATATCCTGTTTTAGTATCTACACCCACAAAACTTCTTCCATCTCCACCAATGTTAGTAAAGCTCGCTTTTTGTTCTAAATTTTTAGCATCTGCGACAACCAAACGATTTCCTTGTTTTGAAACAATATAAAAATTGTCACCATAAATTGTTGCAAAAGGAGGCGTGACACCTAATTCTTCGTTTGGATTAGCCGTTTTGTAAATGTTATAATCAACTGTATGATCTTGATTCAAAAAATTGATTGTTCCATTTGAATGACCAAACCAATCTTCGTTCAAGATAAAAACACCGTTTGTGTATTCCTTTGTTTGTGCAAAACTTGTTTGTATTGCTACGATCGAAATAATTGAAAGTAAAAGTTTTTTCATGTATTGTTTTTAAGATATCCGAAACCATTATCAATTGATTCATGGCTTCGGATGAAAAATATTTAAAAATGTTATGTTATAAATGTAAATCGTAAGCTCCAGTTACTTCAGTCGAGATTTCGCCTAACCACCCCGCTTCCTGATTAGTTCCTGTGTAAATTTTGATAAAATCTATTCCCATTAATTTGACAGGGTTTCCATTTTTATCGACAGCCCAATCAATGTCAATGTTTGAATCCTCCGAATCATTTTGAGCATTATCTGCATAACCATATGCATATTGTTTTCCTGTCCAAATTCCATTGTTTTCGGTATAATTATTAGGTAAAAGTGTTCCTGAAAATTTCAGTTCATTTTGCTTATACCATAATGGATAATACGATTGCTTATGGTAAATATTCTTGGTTTTAAACCCTGAATTCCCTTGATTATCGGTCCATTTTATATATTCAGGATTTGGAATTACATCTTCAACAGTTGGTTTTTGAAAAACAATCGAATAATTTTTGATTGTGTTTGGATTTTGATATTCGCTTCCTGCGATTTCGTACCATTCATCTTCGTCAGGTTTACCATTTTTATTTTTATCATAGGCAACCATGATAATTCCTGGCTCAGATGATCCAGCAAATCCATTTCCTAAAACTTTGAAATCGCGTTTATTCGCGTGATTCATAATTGTATGATCAAAACCAAAAACGACATAACCACCAAATCCACCTAATGTGATCATTCCGCCTTCTTTGCCAATTAACTCTTTTCCTGCTTTAGCCGTCATTTCAACTTGTGTATCCCCTTCTACATATGCTGGAAGTTTATTCACAAACTGTCCCACTGATGGCAAATAATCAAAAACTTGTGCGATGTATTTACTATAAATAGACGTTTCTTTGTTTACCTTAATTTTCGTAGAAACGTCTACATTATATTTTCCTTTTAATTCTAATGTTAAATTATATTCTCCTTCTATATCTGATATGTATTGTAAGTCTTTTAAACTTCCAATTACTTCTCCATTTTGTTTCCATGTATATGAGTTAAATGTTTCATCATCTAAATCTGGTTTAATATCATATAGCTTTAATCGATCAAAAGAGTATTTACTTTCTAAAACATCTTTAACTTTTAAATTTGAAACTGCTGAATCCTTTTTTAAATTATTCTTAACAATTAATTTTAATTTATAATCTCCAGATTTCAATGGAATAAAGTCCAATTTTTCTGTTGTAGAAATAATTGAATCTCCTATTTTCCAAGTATAAGTTGCGTTATCAAATCCTTGAGTATTCGCTTCTATATTTAGATTCTTAAATCGAGTAACTTCATACTCGCTTTTTAATGCAACATCATATAAAGAAGTATCAATTGATTCATCATCTGAACAACTGTAAATTCCAACTACTCCCAAAGAAATAATTGAATAAAGTAATATAGATTTATTTTTCATATGTAAATTTTATTTGTAAACAAAGGCAAAATGAGCTGGAATATTTCCTCCTGCAGTTTTCCATTTAAACACGCCATTTTTATCAAAACAATACACATAACCCATCGAAACATAGTTTCCAACATCGGTAATAAAAATGTCTTTTGTCTTTGGGTTTATGGCGATTCCATAAGGTGTTTCGATAGTATTAATCACAGGATCATTCACCAATGTTTTGTTGATAACTTGTTCTGTTTTGGTATCGATTACGCCATAAGATTTGGTGTATTCGAAAGTTGTATAGCTAAATTCATTCGAATAATAATACAGCTTGTCATCATCAATTGTAAAGTTAGAAACTGGAATATCAAATTTCTTTTTGATTTGATGTGTCTTACTATCAATTACAAAAAGATTAGATGAAATATCTTTATAATTACCACGAGAAGTGACATACAAATCGCCATCAGCATCTTTTTTGATACGATGAAGATTCACTTCAACATCTATTTTTTTTGTTTCTTTAAATGTTGACAAGTCAATAACCGAAATAGTTCTATCATAATCTGGAACTCTATACCCACCAGAATTTGCAACATATAAATTATTTCCAACCACTTCCAATTCATCTGGTTGATACCCAACAGTCACTTGACGCGTAACGGATAAATTAATCGTATCAATCTCTACTACTTTTCCTAAAGGCGCTTTCGGGTCAAGCGTGACTGGACCTGCATACGAAGTAGCATACGCCTTTCCATTTGCAAATGTGATGTATCGCCCATTCTCTAAAGGAATTGTTCCTAAATGCTTCGCAGTTTTAACATCCATTACTTCGATAAAATTGGACACATTGATTACCGCATATAGCTTGTTACCATAAATCTTAATATCATTTCCAACATCGCCCAATTCTTTTACTACTTCAGGGTTTGCTGAAGCATAAATGTTTCGATTATACACACCTGTTTTAAAATCCATATAATCTATTGTCGCCATATTGCTTCCCATCTTTCCTTCGTTCAGTAAATAAAATCCAGCCACATCTGTTTCTTCTGGAGTTGTTACACCATCTACTTCACTTTCGATTAAATACGTATCTTGCTGACATGCATAAAAAGTGGTTGCTGTTAATAAACAGACGAATAATTGTTTAAAATATCTCATAAATTTGCGCTTAATATAAATTTGAATTGCCTCCCTGGCATTGGATAATTGTAAATCACATCGTATTGTTGATTCAAGACATTGTTTAATTCAAAAGAAATTTTGAACGAATTTTGATTTAATTTAAATTCTTTATGCACGCCCAAATCATTTGTAAACCAAGGATTAAGTCGATTATATTTATTATTATCTTGATGCACATTGTATCGTTCGCCCACATAAATAAAACTGTAATTGAAATTCCACGTTTTGTATGAAGCGCCTAAAACAAAGGATCCGCTATGCTTGGCTGTATATGGAATTTGATTTTTGTAGTAACTTTTTGTAGGACTTGAATAATCTAACGCTTCTAAAAAACCATAGTTCAACATTGGCGAAAACTCTATCTCACCAAAACTAAATGTTGATCGCAGTTTAATATCCAATCCTTTCATCCTTGTTTGACCAAGATTCATCATTGTAAATCGAAACAAACTGCCCGAAGGAACAGCTACAATTTTATCGGTAACTTCGTTGTAGTAAGCATCAGCTTGAATGGAAATATTTTTGAAGAAACGATGAAATGATTTAGAATAGGTAAATCCCACATTATATTGTGTAGAAAATTCTGGTCGAAGATTAGCATAACCAATACTCGTGTAATATAAATCGTTGAACGTTGGCATTCTAAAAATTCGCTTATAAAATGCTCTAATGTTAAAATCGTGTGATTTGAATGGTTGGTAATTTGCAATAATCGTTGGTGTCCAAATAGTTTTATCTTGTGCGCTTGTATTTTTTTCGACCGATTCTTTCACAAAAGTTCCCAATAAACTTCCTTGTAAACTCAAACGATTCATACGATAAGTTGAAGCAAAAGCAATCAAATTTGTGTGACGAGTTGGATATGAAAATTCTTTTAAATCAGCATCTAAATTGTTAAACTGATAGTCAGTTGCAACGTTCACATCCCACTTATCGCTAATAGAATATAGATTTGCCCACGAAACATAAAACTCCCGTTGAATGTATTTATTTTCATTTTTTACGGTAGAAACGGTATCTGTAAAATGTGTAAAATCGTATGCAAACTTTGCATTAATCTTCGACTGAAAATTTTTGAAACGTTTTTCGAATTTTCCCTGAACAAAATAATTTTTATCAACTAATGTTTGTCCGCGCCCATCAAATCGACCTCTTACAATTGCTGCTGGTATTCCCCGATCCGAATCAAACAAATAACCTTTTACATTCCAATTGCATTGATTTCCTTTTCCGAATAATCCCAATTCAACACGTTTCGCGTCAACTTGCCCATCTCGACGTCTCAAAACTGTATCATATGCTGTAGAACCGTCCATATTTTTTCGTTGATAACGAAATTTATACACTCCATTCGTTTTGATATATTCAGCGCTTAAAACTGCTGATAAACGATCAGAAATCTTTTGTTCAATTCGTGTTGAAGGGTTAATTAATTGAATAGAGCCTAATTTATATCGAAGTGTAATATTAGTACTTTTGTTATCTCTAAAAACAGGCTTCTTAGTTTCTAAATAAATTGCATTAGCTGACGCATAATCTTTTGCTGATTGAAAAATATTACTTTTTTGACCAATGTATAACGAAATAACTTCCATATCGTCCAACGAAAATTTTCCTAAATCTATAATTCCGTTCTGCGCATTTCCCAATTGAATACCATCATAAAACACTCCAACATGCTGAGAGCCCATTCCACGAACATCAATTGTTTTCAATCCACCTACCCCACCGTAATCTTTGATTTGTACACCAGAAAAGAAACGAACAGCGTCGGCAACAGAATGGCTATTCAAAGCCTGTAATTGCTCTCCCTTTAATTCTTGAACAGGAACTACAGTTTTAGTATTTGTCGTTGAAATATCAACCTGTTGAAGCTCTAAAATACTATCACGAAAAATTTGCGCATAGGCAATATTACATGAAAGTAAAATCAAGCTGCAACAATAAATTATAGTTTTTAGATTTCTCATTTAGCAATAATTAATTGTTGCTAACGAGAGTGTATGAAGTCAGTACATAGGCATTTACCTATCCCAAAATTGTTCTTCACGCTTCAGTCCCCGAAAGCATTAACATATCATTTTGGTAGGTCTTCTGACTTACTCCTTTTTTAGAAAATCCTTCCCATTCACAAAGAACAGTGGATAATTTATATTCTAAAAAATATGGAGCTTACAGCAGCGGGTCTGTTCAGGATTTTCACCTGATTCCCTGTTACCGAACTATTACGCTCGCACCAAATGTTAACCAAAAATAAAGTTATTATTTTGAATAAACAATTAAATTTTTATTCAAAATATAAATCAATTGCATATATTCTATAAAATTTCTTTCTGGGCGTTCCCTCGCCAACAAAATTATAATTAAATAGTAAAAAATTCCTAC
>NZ_CALGVK010000098.1:0-15143 GCF_937930195.1 uncultured Empedobacter sp. | reverse complement strand
GATGAGCTTCATCATAAAAAGTAATTTGATTTGATGATTTTACTTTAAAATATGCAGTTTTTTGCAAATTTTGAATCAAATTTTGAGGAATTTCGCAATCAGAATTCACTTGTTTTAAATGATTAAAAATTATAGCTTGATCTATTTTAGTATAATCAGCCGTAATAATTCCGCAAACCGTTTTCATTACCATTTTTTTCGTTGCATCTTCAAAAATAATGTAATCTACTCCATCATTTATATTCCATTTACCCGACAAATCGCTAATTTCTGAAGTCACAACTTTAGTTTCGGAAACTGTTTTGGTTGGTAAACAACTTGTTAATCCTAAAACAAAAAACAAAAGTATTGCTTGAATTGTATATTTCACATGGTTTTATTTGTAACGAAGGTAGAAATATTTTTGACTAATTTGAATTGATTTTTTAATATTAGTTTTTATTTAGAAATTTGTAGTTAAAATAAAATTCATGGCGAACACTAAAAAAGGAGAAGTTTTTACAGATACAAATAATGTAAAAAAAGTAAGAATAGAGCGTAAGCCAAGCTTTCCTAAAATTTACTTTTTAACGGATGATTGTCAATTTATTGAAGACGGATTATACGAATTAGACTTCTTTGAAACGCCAAATGTAACTGAGTTCAAATCAGAATTAAATCCAACTATTCCTTCTATTAATTTTAAGCAATTGAGTGAAAAAGGTAAAAACTTTTTAAAATAATTTTTTATTAAAGATAAAAATCCACTTAGAAAATCTAAGTGGATTTTGTGATCCAGTCAGGATTCGAACCTGAGACCTACTGCTTAGAAGGCAGTTGCTCTATCCAGCTGAGCTACTGGACCGATCCAAAAATTCGTTGAATTTTGTCGGGGTGGCAGGATTCGAACCTGCGACCTCCTGCTCCCAAAGCAGGCGCGATAACCGGGCTACGCTACACCCCGAAAAGTATTTTTATTTAAAACTTAAAAAAAGCGGAGAGACAGGGACTCGAACCCTGGCATCGGTTACCCGATGACAGATTAGCAATCTGCTCCATTACCGCTCTGGCACCTCTCCTACTTTTAATATAAGACATTCAGAAAATGTCTTATAAAGCGGTTGCAAATATAATCTGACTTTTATTGCAAAACAAGTCTTTTTTGAAAAAAAATCCAAATATTTGGCTTAATTTTGGCTACTCAAAAGACTATTTAGAACTAAAAGAATGAATATTAAAGGATTAATGTTTTCGGCAATTTGTTGTTTTTTTATTTTAGCCAGTTGTGCTACTAAAACAGTTCCGCCAAAAACAATTACAAAAGTAATTCGTGACACAGTCATTATCAACTCAAAAACAGATCAACCAGAAATGACTCGAGCTGCAAAGCTTGACAAGTACAAAGTAACAACAGATTATTATCCATCTATTTCGCAAGACGAACGTGTTCGTTTTTTAGTCTTGCATTATACTGCAATCAATACCGAATTGTCGTTAAAAGTATTGACTCAGAAAGATGTTAGTGCTCATTATTTAATTAATGATTATGATGATAAAACAATCAATCTTTTAGTTGACGAAACCAAACGTGCATGGCATGCAGGTGTAAGTAACTGGAAAGGTATCGATAATTTAAATTTCTCTTCTATCGGAATAGAAATCGTTAATCTCGGAAATAAAGGAACAGATACCTATCCTAATTTCACACCTTATCCAGCTTATCAAATCAAAAAAGTCGGTGAGTTAGCGCAAGATATCATCAGCCGTTATAATATTTCACCTTTTAATGTTGTAGGTCATGCAGACATTGCACCAGGTAGAAAACCAGATCCAGGTCCACTATTTCCATGGAAACAATTATACACAGATTATGGTGTTGGTGCTTGGTACGAAGAAAGTGATAAGTATTTATTTATTCCTCAATATCCATGGGATACAACAAGCTCAGTATTTGTTACACAAGTACAAACAGAGCTAAAAAAATATGGCTACAATGTACCTATAAATGGGATGATTGATACGCAAACTAAAAATGCTATTGTTGCATTTCAGATGCATTTTAGACCTGAAAAATATGATGGCGTGGTCGATGCTGAAACATGGGCAATTTTAAAAGCATTAAACAAAAAATATAATCCTTAAATAGAAATTAAAATTTCGTATTAAACTCCTACTTGTTAGGAGTTTTTTTTATGTTTATATGACAGATCATACTATTAACCTTCCGACTTGAATACATTTATCATCTAAATATGCCAAAATGTTCTGAAAAATTGGAGTATTTTTATCAAAAATAATGATATATGGCTTTTAAAAGTTTACGACCAATAATCTGGACAAAAGATTTACAAAAAACAACAAAATTCTATAAGAAATTAGGTTTTAAGATTGCAGAACAAAATGAAGATTGGATTTGGGCCTGCTTACAAAAAGACGATGTCGAAATTATGTTAGCTTATCCAAATGAAGGGGCAGATTTTAAACAAGCCAATTTTACAGGTTCATTTTATTTTGTCGTTGATAATGTAGATGAATTATGGAATCAAGTAAAAAATGATTGTGAAATTGTTTACGAAATCGAAACTTTTGAATGGGATATGCGCGAATTTGCAATATATGACAACAATGGTTATATTTTACAATTTGGCCAAGAAATAGAAATTACATTTGAGGATTAAGATGCTAACAAAACGATATTACAACATTATTTTAATGCTGCTTATTCTTGTTATTCCTTTCGTTTTTTATTTGCTTATCTCAACTATGATGAGTATTAAAAACGAAACTGATGGAATTGAAACATGTATCTCTTCTATTACTGGGAAAAATTTATGTTCACAAATCGATCAATTAAAAGTTACAATTTACATTGATATGATTGTGATTATTTTTTGGCTTGCACTAAAAAAATTAATCATAAAGAAAAAATAATGCATACAAATTATCATTTTGAAGAAACATTTTTTCAACATAATTTCACTGAATCTCGAAACGTTATTGGCGATTATGAAAATTGTAAATTTATTAGTTGTGATTTGAATACTTTGGATTTGAGCAATGTAAAATTTATCAATTGTGAATTTATTGAGTGTAATCTAAGTAATTCGAAACTTATCAATACAAGTTTTCAGCAAGTTGAATTTAAAAATTGTAAAATGATTGGATTTAATTTAGAAGTATGTAATCAGTTTGGACTTAATGTTTTTTTTGAGCGTTGCATTTTAAATGATTCTACTTTTTATCAATTACCCCTTCAAAAATCAAAATTTATCGAATGTTCATTGCAAAATGTTGACTTTTCATATACAGATTTAAGTCACTCTTACTTCAATAATTGTGATTGTTTAAATGCAATTTTTGATCAAACCAATTTGAAGCAAGCAAATCTAAAAACATCTTATAATTTTAGAATTAACCCAAATGAAAATCAATTGAAAGGAGCCGTCTTTTCGAAAGAAAATATCATTGGTTTAGTACAACATTTAGGTTTGAAAATAGAATAACAAAAAAGTCCGAGAAATCTCGGACTTTTATTTATGTATAAAAACTTAAATTAAGCTTCTGGTTTATCTTGAGGTTTATCCTCTTTCTTATCTGCTGGTTTAGCAGGTTTTTCTGTTCTTTCTGGTTTTGGCAATAAAGCTTTACGAGATAATTTCATTTTCTTTTTATCATCGTAACCTAAGAATTTAACATCAATTTTATCACCGATGTTTACAGAATCCTCTACTTTTTCTAAACGTCTGTGCTCTAATTCTGAAATATGAACTAACCCTTCAACTCCTTTAGAAATTTCAACAAAAGCACCGAATGGTTTAATTGATTTTACAACTGCATGATAAGTTGCTCCAGCTTCAGGAACAAATGCAATTTGTTTAATTCTTTCAATTACTTTATCGATATTTTCTTGGATAACACCATTAATTTCAACGCGACCTGTTGTTTCTAATTCTGTAATTGCAATAACAGTTTCTGTTTCTTTTTGCATTTCTTGAATCACTTTTCCACCAGGACCGATAACTGCTCCGATAAATTCCTTTGGAATTTCCATCACAACAACTTTAGGTGCATTTGGTTTTAATTGTGGACGAGGCGCTGGTAATGTTTCTAATAATTTACCTAAGATGTGCTCACGACCTTCTTTTGCTTGTAATAAGGCAGTTTCCATGATTTCCATCGATAAACCTTGAACTTTAATATCCATTTGACAAGCTGTGATACCATCTGCTGTTCCTGTTACTTTAAAGTCCATATCTCCTAAGTGATCTTCATCTCCTAAAATATCAGACAATACAGTAAATTTCCCAGATTTTGTATCTGTAATTAACCCCATTGCAATTCCTGAAACTGGTTTTTTCATTTGTAAACCTGAATCCATTAATGCTAACGTTCCTGCACAAACTGTTGCCATAGAAGAAGAACCGTTAGATTCTAAAACTTCAGAAACGATACGAACTGTGTAAGGACAATCGTCTGGTAACATTTGAGCTAATGCACGTTGAGCTAAATTTCCGTGACCAATTTCACGACGAGAAGTTCCTCTTAATGGACGAGCTTCACCTGTTGAGAAAGGAGGGAAATTATAGTGTAAAAAGAATTTTTCGTCGAAGTTTGTTACTACACCATCAACCATATTCGCATCTTTAGAAGATCCTAAAGTTACTGTAGCCAATGCTTGAGTTTCACCACGTGTAAAAATTGCTGATCCATGAGTTGATGGTAAATAATCAACTTCTGTCCAAATTGGACGAATTGTTTTTGGATCACGACCATCTAAACGAATTCCTTCGTTCAAGATCAATTGACGTACAGCTTCTTTTTGTACATCATGGAAATAGATGTGAGCAAAAGGAGTAACACGAGCTAATTCCTCTTCATCATCAGCATATTGAGCTAAGAAATCTGCTTCAACTTGAGCAAATTTTTCACCTCTTTCGTGTTTGTCAGATGGGTGTTTCGCAATATCATAATATTTATCATATCCATAAGCCCATACTTTTTCGCGAATTTCTTCGTCATGAGTTTCGTGATTGTACTCACGTTTTGGAGTTGATTTTCCTACTTTAGCCGCTAAGCTTTCTTGTGCTTCAATTTGTTTTTTGATTTCCGCATGGGCAAATTCGATTGCGTCTAACATTTCGCGCTCAGAAATTTCACTCATTTCACCTTCAACCATTACAACAGAATCTTTAGAAGCACCTACCATAATATCGATATCTGCTTGCGCTAATTGTTCTAATGAAGGATTAATCATCAATTCACCATTCAAACGAATAACACGAGCTTCTGAAATTAATGTGAAAGGAATATCTGTAATTGCAATGGCTGCTGATGCAGCTAAACCAGCTAAAGCTTCTGGCATTACATTTTTGTCATAAGAAATAAGTGAGATCATTACCTGAACCTCTGCATGAAAATCTTCTGGAAACATTGGGCGTAAAACACGGTCTACTAAACGCATTGTTAAGACCTCATCATCTGATGGTTTTGCTTCTCTTCTGAAGAAGTTCCCTGGGATGCGTCCTCCTGCATAGAATTTTTCTCTATAATCTACTGTTAAAGGTAAAAAGTCTACACCTGGATTAGCTTCTTTGTTTGCTACAACTGTAGCTAATAACATGGTGTCGCCCATGCGTACAACCACAGATCCATCAGCTTGTTTAGCTAATTTCCCTGTTTCAATTGTAATTTCTCTTCCGTCTGAAAGAGTAATTTTTTCTGTGATCGCCTGTGGAATCATTCGTCTTCTTTGTATTTAATTCGTCTAAAGTCAAAGCCGTTTGCTTTAACTGCATTATATAAAGATATATATCTTATTTTAATTTATAACAAAAAAAAAGGCAATTTCTACGGAATTGCCCTTTTATATTGTGTTTAAAATTACTTACGTAATCCTAATTCAGCGATAATCGCACGATATCTTGTGATATCTTTTTTCTTTAAGTAGTTCAATAACGCTTTACGTTTACCTACTAACATAACCAATGATCTTTCTGTATTAAAATCTTTTTGATTTTGTTTTAAGTGACCAGTTAAATGGTTAATTCTGTAAGTGAATAATGCGATTTGTCCTTCTGCAGATCCTGTATCTGTTGCAGATTTACCGTGCTTTGCGAAAATTTCGCTTTTTACTTCTGATGTTAAGTACATGCCAATATTATTTAATAATTATTATGTAATGAGGTGCAAATGTACAACTAATTTTTAAAATTAATTGATTTTTCGAAAAATAAAAAGAGACCATTTTTGGTTGGTATGGTCTCTTGTTGGTTTGGTTTAGTTTGATTTAATAGATAATAGAAAGTGATGTATTTTCTATTAAATCGAAAAAGGTTTGCTTAGTTGTAAAAGACTTGCTTTCACGATTGGTTGGTAGGTTAAAAGTCGGCTTGATTTTTTAAAAAAAAATCAATAGGTTGGTTAATAATTATTATAAAAATAATTTAGGTAGGTAAGATTAATCTTCAATAATTCGTATTTTTTTATTCGTAATGATTTTTATTGGATAAACTACTTTTTCATTTTCTGTTTGTATGGTCATACATATGTTGTTAATTGCAATTATTACGCCTTTTACATCATCTTCGATAATGATTTTTTGACCAATTTCAAAATTTCTATTGGTATAAAAAGACAGTAACAATCGATATATAACATCTTTTGATCCTAATCCAAACGCAATAGCTAATGTCAAAAATATTGAGCCTAAGATAAGTGACAGATTATTGGTTATCAAGTCTGTATTTACTCCTGCTTGGTTTAATGAAGTAACAATTGTAAAAATAAGGATGATATAAAAAATTATATTACTTATAATATTCGCTCCATTGAGGTCGATTGATTTGATTAAACTTTTCAAAAAAGATTTGATATAATTTGCTAAGTAAAAACCTCCAGCAAATATCAAAACTGCGCTAAAAAATTGAGGTAAATAATCTACAATTCTTCCTATTTGGTTTGAAACAACTGTTAACCCAAAAATATCAGATCCAATGATTATAATTAATAAGATAATAAACAATCTTACAAATTGTAATATAATTACTCCTGGATCTATTTCAATTGAAGAGTTTTTCAACGCTTCGTTATTATTCAATGCATTTTTTAATTTATCTATTTTAGACAATCTCAAAATGTATTTGGTCAATAATAAGATTAATTTTAGCAAGATATAAGACAAGATAAGAAATACTATACCTCCTACTACTTTCGGGAATATTAGTACTATTTCTTGATACAAACTTTCTAACAAGCTAAAATTTAAACCTATATTCATATACTCTATTTCTAGTTATCTTCTTTATCTTTTTTATTCGATTGATTGGTTGATTTCTTTTTTCCTATTCCAAAGAAATTACCAATTGTACTTGGATATTTTACTGAAACCAAATCGGCAACTTCTAATGATAGTTTTATCAAAGCAACATCGTCCATTACTTTTTGCTTTAATGTTTCTGGAAGCTTCTCGTCGGCTAGTATAGTCTTAAAAGGATTTTCCATAAATTACAAAGCATTATAAATTTTTAGTAAACGATTTTTTGCTCTATTTATTCTCATTTTGGTTGCACTTTCACCAATCTCTAAAGTTTCCGAAATTTCTTTAATTGAAAAATCATCTTGGTATTTCATAAGTAGTATAGATTTATCTTCTACCTCTAATTTTTTAAGAGATTGTGTTAGTTTTTCGATTTTTAGTTCAAAAATTTCTTTGTCATCAATTACTTGCTCATTATAATTATCAACCAAATCATCCGTCATCGAATAATTTTTTCTCTCTTCCTTTATTTTGCGTTGTACATGATTGACACAAAAATTATATGTAAAAGAATATAGCCAAGTTGAGAATTTTGATTTTGACTGATAGGTTTTAAGTTTTACAAACAACTTAACAAAAATATCATGTGTCATATCTTGTGCTTCTTCTTGTTCTTCTACAAAACTCAGACACTTGTTATATACCGTATGTGCATACCTGTCATACAATACTCCAAACAAATGTTGATTTTTTGTTTCGACAATCTTATACACCAAAATGTCATCATCTAAATGTTCTAATAGATCCTTTGACATTTCAACTGCTTTCAATATTAAGACACATGGTTACTTATTTGGTCACACATTTTTTTTGTTTTTTTTGAAAAACATTTCGTAAGACACCAAAGTAATCGAATATCTATTTATAATACAATAATGTACAAAAAAAAACCGATAAATAAAAATTTATCGGTTTTTTATAAATAATTAATGATTAACAAATTATTTTTCTAAAACATCTAAGACGTCTTGAAAACCTCCTCCATTAAAAATCTCGTCTACACCTTGTTCTTGTAAATATTGAGCAGCTTGACCTGACCGGTTTCCACTTCTACAAAATACAACAATTGGTCTTGACATTGCTTTGAACTCTTCTACTCTCGTAGGTACTTCTCCCAATGGAATGTTGATCGCATTTGGAACAAATCCATCAGTTTCTAATTCATACGGTTCACGAACGTCTACTAATGTTACATTAGCATTGTTAATTGCTTCTACTGTTGTCATTTTAATCACTCTTTTTCTATTTTTTATCCAATCAATAATTTTGCCAAGCATACTACCAAATTCTAATACGATCTTTTGGTGCTTTGTACAACTTATCTCCTGGTTTTGTTTGAAATGCTTCGTGGAATGCATCAATATTAATGATTGGTCCAAAAGAACGGTAATATCCTGGTGAGTGTGGATCTGTTTTTACTTGATTTACTAAAGCTTCATCTGTTGCTTTGGTTCTCCAAACTGTTGCCCAAGACATAAAGAAACGTTGTTGGGGCGTATATCCATCAATATTTCCGTAAGTACCTTTGTCTTTTAAATACATTTGCAATGCATCAAAAGCTACTGAAACTCCTCCTAAATCACCAATATTTTCACCAGACGTAAAAATACCATTTACATGTGTTCCTTTTACTGGCTCATAGCTATCATATTGTTTTGCTAAAGCACTAGTTGCTGCTTTAAACTTTTCTTCATCTTGAGCTGTCCACCAGTTTACAAGGTTTCCTTCCCCGTCAAATTTAGCTCCAGAATCATCAAATCCATGAGAAATTTCGTGACCAATAACAGCTCCAATTCCTCCAAAGTTTACACCTGCATCTGCTCTATAATCATAGAATGGTGCTTGTAAAATTGCTGCTGGGAAAACGATTTCATTATTTGTTGGATTGAAATAAGCATTTACAGTTTGTGGTGACATTCCCCAACGTGTTTTGTCAACTGGTTTTCCAAAATCTTTTAAATTATCTTGGAATCTCCATTGGCTGTACGCTAAGTTATTTTCGATTAAAGAACCTCCGTTATTAATTGATTTAACTTTTAATCCAGAGTAATCTTTCCATTTATCAGGATACCCAATTTTTACCGTAAATTTATTTAATTTCTCTATTGCTTTTACTTTTGTATCCTTCGACATCCACTCCAAATTATTGATGTGCATATCAAAAGATTTGAATAAATAGCTGATCAACTCTTGAGCTTTTGCTTTTGCTTCTGGTGGAAAATTATCTTTTACATAAATTTGCCCTAATAACTCACCTACCGTTCCGTTCACATAAGATAATCCTCTTTTATCTAAAGCTCTTTGTTCTTTTTGACCTGATAATTTTTTTCCGTAAAATTCAAAGTTCAATTTCTCCAATTCTGTTGTAGAACTATTAGAAAAAGAATCAATTAATTTGAACTTCAAATAATCTTTAATCAAAGGTAAATTCTCTTGATTAATGATTTTATCTAAGTTTTTATAATAATCTAATTCGCGAATAATTACTTTATCAGGATTAATTCCGAAAGATTTTACAAATTTCACAACATCAACATTTTTAGAGAAAGCACCCGCTTCTGTTAATGTTACCAGATTGTATGATTTATTCGGATCACGACTTTCCTCAACTGTTTTGATGTATTTTGCCATCATTTTCTCAAAAGCAACAATTTTTGGTCCTTTTAAATCGCGCGTTTTAGATCCTGTAAAAGGGAAAACTTGATCAATATATTGATTTAAATTCGCTAAAGTTTCCGCATTTTTAGCATCTTCTTTTTGATAATACGTTTTACCCAAAGTCAAACCGATACTTCCTAAATAAACCGCATTTTGCTTACTATTTTTCATATCAGTATAAACAGAAACTCCATAAAAAGGGTTTTCACCAATCGGTGTAACTTCTGTTAAATAAACTTGTAAATCCGTTAAATTCTTGATTGCATCAATTTGCTTTAAATATTTTTGAATCGGAGCTAAACCTGTTTTATCACGCGCTTCCATATTTGTATAAGCATTGTAAAGGTCAGAGATTTTTTGCTCGTTAGAATCTTGTTCATATTTATTATTCAATAAATCTTTTACTAACTTCAACGATACTTTATCTGTATTCTCTCTCAACTCATCAAAACTCCCCCATCTTGCTCTGTCAGAAGGAATTTCTGTGATTTTCATCCAATTACCATTCACATGATTATATAAATCATCCTGAGGACGAACAGACTTATCCATGTAATCAGGATTAAAAGCTTGATAAGATTCTTGCGCAAATGCTAAGACTGAAGTACAAGCAAATGCTGCAACAAATAGTTGTTTTTTCATATTTCTACTAAGTATTTTTGATACGATTTGTCGAGATTTCTTCGACCTTTGTTACAAATCTACTAAATAAAGTTTAGAAATTTAGTAGATTATTTTACCTTTGGTATAAACAAACAAAAGTAACTTTTAAAATGGAAACCGAAACGATTTTAATCACCGGTGCATTAGGACAAATTGGTTCTGAATTAGCCGAAAAATTAAAAACCATTCATGGAAAAAACAATGTAATCATTTCTGATATACGCGATCCAAAAGATGTTGATTATGATGGAATTTACGAAGTAATCGACGTAATGAATACAGAAAGAATAAAAGAAGTTATTGCCAAACATAACATCAAAACAGTATATCATTTAGCTGCACTTCTTTCTGGTACAGCAGAAAAAAATCCAATGTTCGGTTGGAAATTAAACATGGATACGTTACTTACTTTCTTAGAATTAGCAAAAGATAAAGTAATCGATAAAATCTTTTGGCCTTCATCTATCGGGGTTTTTGGACCAGATACACCAAAAGACAACACGCCTCAAAATACAATTCAAACACCTTCTACAGTTTACGGAATTTCTAAATTATCAGGAGAATACTGGTGCAAATGGTATCAACAAAATCATCATGTAGATGTACGATCTGTTCGTTTCCCTGGTCTTATTTCGTGGAAAACACCTGCTGGAGGAGGAACTACAGATTATGCAGTGGATATCTATTACAAAGCCATTGAGGACGGAAAATACACTTCTTTCTTAAAAGAAGGAACGTTTTTACCAATGTTATATATGGATGATGCAATTGATGCGATTGTTGAATTAATGTCCGCTGATCCAAAACAATTAGGTGAGTTTAAATCTTATAATTTAGGAGGTTTAAGCTTTGCTCCAGAAGATTTAGCTGCAAATATTAGAAAACATATTCCAACATTCTCGATTGATTATGCACCAGATTTTCGTCAAGCTATCGCTGACTCTTGGCCATCTTCTATCGACGACTCTGTTGCTAAAGCTGATTGGGGATTTGCTCCAAAATACGACATTGATAAAATGACAACAACTATGTTAGAAAATTTAAAAATTAAATTAATTAAAGCTTAATATCTTAACTTCACAAAAAAAGGATTGAGAAAAACCTCAATCCTTTTTTGTTATTCATATATTTTTTTGACAAAATCCTTCATTGGATTTCTCACTTTTTTCATCGGAGCTAACCAATCTTCACTATCTCTATAGCCTAAAGGAAGTAATAAAACACTTTTCATTCCTTTCTCATTCAGATCAAGTAAATCATCCAACTCTGCATTATCAAAACCTTCCATTGGCGTACTATCAATTTTAAGTTCTGCAGCTTGCGCTAATGCAAAACCTAAACCAATATAAGCTTGACGAGCAGTATGCGCAAAATTCTCTTCAGAAGTTTGAGGCAAATAAATACCTTTTAATTTATCTGTATATGAACCAAAACGTCCTCTTGGCAACTCGCGTTCATCTGTCGTAAAATCATAAATCGTATCAATACGATCTTCTGTATAACGATCCCACGCAACAAAAACTAACAAATGCGAACAATCTGCTACAATTTGCTGATCATATGCAATAGGAACAATTTTTTGTTGTAATTCTTTGTTTTTAATTACAAGAATTCTGAATTGTTGCAAACCAGATGAAGTTGGGGCTAAACGTGCAGCCTCAACAATTTTTTTAACATCTTCTTCTTCAACAATCAAAGACGGATCATATTTTTTTGTGGCATAACGCCATTTCAAATCATCTATTAAGGACATAATTCTTTATTTAAATCTCCCTAAAATTACATCAAAAAAGCAATTGTTTTACTTAAATATTTGCTAAAATTTCACTATTTCTCCTCTTTCCATTCCAAAAAATAACTTCCAGAAGTATTTTTAGAATTCCAACGAATTTGATAATCACCAGCTGATAAATCCAATGTAAAATTTTCTTCTTTTGACTTGATTAAATGGCGTGTAAATAAAACATTCTGATTTTTGTCTACCACTTCAAAATGCAATTCTCCATCAATTCTTATATTTGAATGAAAATTAGCTGTTACATTTTTTGAAACATTTAATTTAATGTAACTCATTCCAGAAGCATCTTCAAATTTTGCTTTAGTCCAATTATCTCCATTTGAGTTAGACCATTTCGAATCTCCTACTCCATTTTCAAAAAAAGTTCCTTGCGATTTGATGTTTGGATTTGTTGTTTTTGCATAAAAACTATTCGAATCTACATCTGCATTCACTTTTACTGTAATACACGATTGTAACGAAATCATTGCGATAATAAGTGCTATTTTTTTCATATCAGTTTTTTATTTTCTAAATAGATGCAACATTTTGAAAAAAGTTACAACAAACAAATATTTTTAAATCATTTCTGATATGCGTAACTTTCGCAAAATATTCTGATGAACGATAATACAGCTCAATTTTTACACGAAAATTTCACACAAAAAGCAATCGATAGTTTAACACAACTTTCTGGTGGTGCTTCTTCGCGTAAATATTCGAGATTTTTTGACCAAAATCAATCGTATATTTTAGCAGAAAGCTCTAATACAGAAGAAAATAAAGTATTCATTCAGTTTTCAATCGAACTAAAAAAAGTGATTGATAATGTTCCTGAAATCATTTCTGTTTCAGAAGATTTCAAAACGTATGTACAAACTGATTTAGGTGATGAAACATTGATGAATCTTGTGCTGAATGATCTTGAAAAAGCAAAACCTTATTATTTTAAAACCTTAGAACAATTAGCAATTGCTCAAATTCAAGGAAAAAATCAGATTGATTTCAACCATACATTTTCTTATCCAAAATTAGATAAAACACTGATTTTAAGAGATTTATTTCAGTTTAATTTTTACTTTTTGGATGTTTTAGGAATTGATTATAATGCAGGAAAACTGATCAAAGATTTTGATCGTTTTGCCTCTCAATTTGATCAACTTTCTCCGCAAGGATTTGTTTTCCGAGATTTCCAGACGCGCAATATTATGATTCATCATAACGAACCATATTTTATCGACTATCAAGGTGGTTTATATGGCCCTATTGTTTATGATTTGGTATCGTTAATTTGGCAAGCAAAAGCCAATTTACCTTTCAACTTCAAAAAAGAGTTATACGAATTTTATTACGAGCAATTGAAGAAACAAATTCCAACTTTGGTTCCGATAGATTTTCGTCAATCCTATGAATATTGTGTCGTAGCAAGACTTTTGCAAGTTTTAGGCGCTTATGGTTTGAGAGGATTGATTGAACGAAAAAAACACTTTATAGAAAGTATTTCGTTTGGTTTAAAAAATCTTGAATCAATTATTGATTATCCTATCTTACAGAATTACCCAGAATTAAAAAATATTATAAAAATCCTCGTTCTTCCAACAACGTTAGAGCGTGTAAATCATAAAATAAATGGCTAAATTAAATATCAACGTTCGTAGTTTTTCATATAAAAAAGGTGGAATTCCAACTGATCCAACTGGTAATGGAGGTGGATTCGTTTTCGATTGCCGTGGCGTATTAAACCCTGGACGAATCCAAGCGTATAAAACACAAACGGGTCGTGACGAAGATGTTAAAAAATATTTGGAAACAGAAACTAAAATTGCCGTTTTCTTAGAAGGCGTTTTTCAAATCATTGATATTTCAATCGAAGATTATTTAAATCGTGGTTTCGAGAATTTAGAAATTAATTTTGGTTGTACAGGCGGACAACATCGTTCGGTTTACTCTGCTGATGCGACTGCTAAACATATTGCGGAAAAATTTCCTGAAGCGCAAGTAATCTTACATCATGTTGTGCAAGAAGAAAAAAACTGGATAAACGAAGCCTATTAATATGAAAGCTATGATTTTTGCTGCGGGTCTTGGAACTCGTTTAAAACCATTTACAGAAAACCATCCCAAAGCTTTGGCTATTGTAAACGGAAAACCTCTATTGCAACGGAACATCGAATATTTGAAATCTTTTGGAATTGATGAAGTCGTGATTAATGTGCATCATTTTGCAGATCAAATAATAGAGTTTTTAGAAGAGAATAATTATTTCGGAATTAAAATTACCATCTCAGATGAAACCGATCAAGTCCTTGAAACGGGCGGCGGTTTGGTAAAAGCGAAAACTAATTTTGACGAAGATTTTTTAGTGATGAATGTTGATATTTTGACAGATCTTCATCTAACCAATTTTATCAAAGCACATCAAGAAAATAAGGCGTTGGTGACGTTAGCTGTTTCGGATAGAAATTCGTCACGCAAGTTATATTTTAACGATAAAAACGAATTAAAAGGCTGGCGAAATCTAAAAACACAAGAAGAAATAAAAGCAGTTGATTCTTTAGATGACTTAAATGATTTAGCTTTTAGTGGCATACATGTCATCAATCCTGCTTTATTTGATAAAATTACCGAAACAGGTAAATTTTCGATCATGAAAGTGTATATGGATTTGATGAAAACTGAATCTATTATTGGTTTTGATCATTCTGGCGGTATTTTAATCGATGTCGGTCGACCAGAAAGTGTATTAGAAGC
>NZ_CALGVK010000097.1:0-4824 GCF_937930195.1 uncultured Empedobacter sp. | reverse complement strand
TTTTCTTGCCATAAAAAATGCCCCCAAAAGTGTCTAACTTTTTGGGGGCAGTGTACTTTAAGTTGGCTTTTTTATTTGGTAATAATCGGTGAATTCGAAAGAATAATATGGTCAAATAACAAGACGAATCCACCGACAAGTTTGTGAAGCAGTCAATCGATTAGATCTCAACTTCTCGTTCAGAATTTGTGCAATTACTATGGACGATATAATCGATTAGTTTTCCATTTTCAAAACACAACATCAAATCTTCTTCATAAATTGAGGTGTGCGTTAATTGGTTAAATTCCAATAATTTTCCTTGCGGAATTTTAATAATACCAGAATACCAAATGGCAAAAACTTCTTCACTTTTTGGAAACAAATAGTCCAGCTCAACTTCATCTAACCCATCTAAATATCCTTTAAAATTGATTAAGAATAATTTATCATTTCGTAATTCCCATTTTCCATAATAACCTCTCCAACATGTTGAAGACGGAGGTGTAAAATAGGGAGGATGTTTTAAATTTTTAAAATAATGGTGTAACGGTTGTTCGGCTATAATATATTGTTGATTGTCGATCAATAAAATTTCTCCTATTTGCGTGGTCATTTTTTCTTTTGGTTTATTCAAATGTAGAATAGCCAAATCAATTAATGAAAGAACAATAGTGCTATTTTATCAAAATGATAAAAATTGACCGACAAAAATAAATACTTAAAAATTATTATGTCTTTAAATAATAAATAAAGTAATAGTTATTTATTTTAAAATAATTCTCTCACCTTGTTGAGGAAAAATATAATGAATCATATAAGGATTATCTTGTAGTAATTCTTCTTTTATTTTTTGTTCATAATCTCCTTTTGGTTTAATATGCGTAACGATGATGTTTAACCCTTTCAATTTATTTTTTCCAACGATTTTCGCTAATACTCCTAATTCTTCGTTGATTAATTTTGGTGTTAAATGACCAAATAATAAATTTTCTGGTTGCGAATTAGGGAAAGAAACCTCTAACATCAAAGTGTTCAATTTACCCGATTTTATTTTTGGTGATATAGCTTTCCAAATCGTCTGTAAATTTGTTGTTCCTTCTATACGATCAGCTCCAGTATCGCCAAAATATAAAACGGCATTCGAATAATTTTCAACTAAAATAGCAGCACTTTTTAATGGATTGACATGACTCAATTCGTAAATCGTTCCAGTGAGATTTGTATTTTCTATATTAAATGGAGTGCCTATTTTGGCATAATTGTATGTATATTTATTTAAAATTGGAGCCTCTCCTTCATTTGCAAAATTTGCCCACGCATCATTTGTAAAGTATTTATTTTTCAAGACATCAATCATTTCCGAAGTACCATAAATAGGTTTTTTCGAGTCTTCAGGAGAATTAATAATCATTCCAGAAAGATGATCCAAATGTCCATGCGAAATAAAATATCCTTTGATATAATTTTTTAGAACATTTCCAATTTCTTCCTCAAAAGTGCCTTTTTCTATTGCTTTATTGATTCCAGCATAAATCGTTCCTGCATCTAAAGCCAAGTAGTCGTTCGTCGATTCTTCTCCTATTAAATAAGAAGAAAGATTACTTTCATTACTTCCTCCATAAACGCCAAGCGGTACAATTTGAATATTTTGAGCCAAAGAGATCATCGAAATTCCTAAACCAATGCTTAAAAGATATTTTTTCATTTAAATGATATTTTGAACAAAAATACAAACGATACAATGATTATGAGAGATAATACGAATACTTTGTAAAAACTTTAGTATTTTCACAACTCTATTAAAAATTAACGCACAATAATAATTAGGATGAAATCGAATTTATCTACTAAAAATTTGAAAAATTATGCCTCTCAACTTCTAACTAAAAAGGCGATGTATGCTGCGGCTATAGCTCTATTGTCAACAAGTGTTAATGCGCAAAAGAAACCTCTTGATTTGACTGTTTTTGATGAATGGCAATCAATCGGAATGAAAGAATTGTCGAATAACGGTTCTTGGGTAGCTTATCAAGTAAATGCACAAGAAAGCGATAATACGTTGAATTTTTTTGGTCTGAAAACGGATAAAAATTTAAGTTTTCATCGAGGTGAACAAAGTGTTTTTACAGCAGATTCTAAATTTGCTATTTTTAAGATTAAACCTTTTTACAAAGATTTGAAATTGGTTCGAATCAAAAAGAAAAAAGAACACGAAATTGCAAAAGATTCGATCGGGATTTTAAATCTTGCAACTAATCATGTTGAAAAATTACCCAATATAAAATCGTTTAAAACGCCTAAAAAGGAAGGTTCATTTTTAGCTTATTTAGTCGAAAAAGAAGATTTGAAGAACGATAAAAATGTCAAGTCAGATTCAACAAAAACAAAAGATAAACCTGTAAAATCCGCAGGAAAAGATAAAAAAGACACGCCTTTAGAATTGGTTTTAAGAAATTTGATTTCTGGTCAGAAAAAATCGTTCAAAAATGTGATGAATTATGAGTTCAGCGAGAATGGTAAACAATTAATTTTTTCGACAAAACAAGAGAAAAAAGATAGTTTAGATCAAACAAAATACGGTGTTTTCTTAGTTAATACGGCAACTTTTGTTCAAAAGCAGTTGGTGGATACAATTGGTGAATTTAAACAATTTGCATTTGACGAAATGGCAAGTAAAGTAGCGTTTGTTGGTACGACAGATGAAGAGAAAAAGGAGAACAAAACCTATTATTTATATCATACATCAACAAATAATCCACAACAGATAAAGAAAACTGAATTGTTAGGATTGAAAAAAAATTGGCAAGTTTCAGAAAACCGTCAGCCAAAATTTAGTAAAGATGGAAATTTTTTATTCATAGGTTTGATGCCGAAATTAGTTGAAAAAGACACTACAATAATTGCAGATGATCATGCAAAGGTTGATGTTTGGAGTTACAAAGACGAATTTATTCAACCGCAACAATTAAAGAATCTTGAACGAGAGAAAAAACGTTCGTATTTATCTGTGATTGATTTTTCAAATCCAGAAAAAGTGACGCAATTAGCAGATTTAGACATGAATCAAGTTGAAATCTTGAACGAAGGAAATTCAAATTTTGCATTAGGAACTTCTGACAATGCCTATCGATTAATTTCAAATTGGGATTTAACAAGACGTAGAGATTACTACATTGTGAATGTTAAAAATGGACAGCGAGAATTATTTGCAAAAGGTTTAGCAGGAAGAGTAGAAATGTCTCCAAATGGAAAGTTTGCGGTGTATTATAATGCAGAAAATGGACTATGGTCGAGTTATAATATCGAAACAAAACAAACGAAAGTTTTGAATAAAAAACTGAAAGTTAAGTTTTATGATGAGGAAAATGATTCACCAACTTTAGCACAAGCGTATGGAGTTGCTTATTTTACAGATAATGACGAAACAGTATTAATCAAAGATCGTTATGATATTTGGGAATTTGATTTGGTTGGAAATCGTCGTCCAGAAAATGTAACAAATGGTTTTGGTCGTAAACACAATATTACATTTGATATTAATCAGTTGAATGAAGAACTCAAAACAATAAATCGTGATACGCAACTTTATTTAGGTGCTTTTAATAATCAGAATAAACAATCAGGTGTTTATCAAACTATTATTTCGAAAGCTAAAAATCCCGAAAAAGTAGTGATGTCGAATACATGGGGTGCTCAAAAAATGACGAAAGCATTGAATGCCAACCAATATATTTATACCAAAGAAACATTCCGAAACTCTCCGGATGTTTATGTATCAACGAATTTTAAGGATGAGAAAAAAGTTTCTGCTATCAATCCGCAACAAAAAGATTATTATTGGGGGAATGGAGAATTGGTAACTTGGAAAACGTATTCAGGAAAAAACGCAACAGGAGTGGTGTATAAACCAGAGAATTTTGATCCAAACAAAAAATATCCAATGATTGTTTACTTCTACGAAAAACTTTCAGATAATTTGAATCGTTATCAAGCGCCTGCACCAACACCTTCACGAATCAATCATACGTATTTTGTGAGTAACGATTATATTGTATTTACACCAGATATTTCGTATACAGTTGGCCATCCAGCTAAGTCTGCTGAGGATTATATAAACTCTGGAGTAGAAGCTCTGAAGAAAAATAACTGGGTAAATGGTGATAAAATTGGTATTCAAGGTCAGAGTTGGGGAGGTTACCAAGTTTCACATTTGATAACAGCTACCGATATGTATGCAGCAGCTTGGGCAGGTGCTCCAGTTGTAAATATGACTTCTGCTTATGGTGGAATTCGTTGGGGAACAGGTATGAGTCGTCAATTTCAATACGAGCAAACGCAAAGTAGAATTGGTAAAACATTGTGGGAAGCACCAGAATTATACATCGAAAATTCACCATTATTTAATATGCCTAAGGTGACAACGCCTGTAGTTATTATGCATAACGACGAAGATGGTGCAGTTCCTTGGTATCAAGGTATTGAAATGTTTATGGCATTGCGTCGTTTAGGGAAACCATCATGGATGTTAAACTACAACGGTGACGATCATAACTTGATTAAACGTGCCAATAGAAATGATATTCAAAAGCGTCAAGTACAATTTTTTGATCATTACCTAAAAGATCAGCCAGCTCCGAAATGGATGAGCGAAGGAGTTCCTGCAATTTCAAAAGGAATTGATTGGGGCTTCGAATTGGAGTCGGTAAATGATTAATAGTCAACGTAATATATTATAAGTCATTTAGTTGAATTATTTTATTAATAAGATATTAAGAGACAATAAAAGACATTAAAAAACACTTTGAGTCATTAAAAGTACCCCTATTTCTCACCTCGAGGAAT
>NZ_CALGVK010000096.1:0-11760 GCF_937930195.1 uncultured Empedobacter sp. | reverse complement strand
AGAACTTATTCCTCAACCCGAGCGTTTAGAGATTCCTCATAAGAAAGAGCGCTTCGATATTGGAATTCCAAAAGAAACAAATAATCAAGAAAAACGAATTTGTCTTTCTCCTGATGCAGTCGAAATTTTAGTCAATAACGGACATCAAGTAACGATTGAAACTGGAGCAGGAGAAGGTGCAAATTACTCAGATAAAGAATATTCGGAAGCTGGTGCGCAGATTTCTTACAATACGCAATCCGTTTTCGAAAAACCAATTATTCTAAAAGTAGGCCCACTTACATTAGAAGAAATTGATTGGGTAAAACCCCATGCATTAATCATTTCTTCTGTACCTACCAACACGTTGAAACGTGAATATTTTCAGAAACTTATCGCAAAACGTGTAGATGCTGTAGGTTTTGAGTTTATTCGTGATGAACAAAATCATTTACCAGTCGTTCGTTTATTAAGTGAAATTGCAGGAACTACGGCTATTTTGGTAGCGAGTGAATTGATGTCTTCAACAAATGTTGGGAATGGTATTTTAATGGGAGGCGTTACTGGAGTACGACCAACAGAAGTTGTTATTCTTGGAGCAGGAACTGTTGCTGAAAATGCAACAAGAACTGCTTTAGGTTTGGGCGCTTCGGTTCGAGTTTTTGACAATTCATTGACGAGATTAAGACGTTTACAACAAAATATTGGTCAACGCGTTTCCACTTCGACATTAGATCCTAAAGAATTAGGAAAAGCTTTAAGACGATGCGATTTAGCAATTGGAGCACTTCGTGGCGAAACACGTACACCATGTGTCGTTACTGAAATGATGGTTCAAAATATGAAAGCTGGCGCTGTTATTATTGATGTTAGTATAGATCAAGGTGGATGCTTTGAAACTTCAGAGTTGACAACACATGATCAACCAATCATTATAAAGAATGATATCATTCATTATGCCGTTTCTAATATCACTTCTCGCGTTGCACGTACGTCTACTAAAGCGTTGAGTAATTATTTTTTATCCTATTTATTTCAAATATCAGAAGAATCTGGTTTTGCAAATGTGGTACAAACGGATAAAACTATAAGAAATGGCGTATATTTGTACAAAGGAAGAATTGTAAAAAAGAACTTATGTGACTGGTTTGATTTACCATTTCACGACATTAATTTATTGATCATATGACGTTTACGCAAAGATTTATGAAGTATATGATGGGAGTAGGAATTGGGATGGTTTTCGTCGCAATGGCGTTTGGTCCACGCGCATTCTCATGTAATTACTTTCCAAATGCAAGAGTTTTGGACGAAGCTTATTCTAAAAGATTATCGATTTCACCAGAAGCACAAGCATTTATGAAAACTGAAAATTTAGATTCTACATTTTTGAAAAAAGAATTATTCAAAAGAAGTAAAGTTGATTTTGATAACTCTAAAAAAGATCAAGTTCCATGTAGAGAATATTTAGCAAATTACAAAAGCAAAGACAATTCTAAAGATTATGACTTCGTTCTTGAGATTTGTAAAGAAGATTCGAAATTAGTTTCTATTGAGAAAAAATAGATAAAAAAAATCCCTTCATCTGAAGGGATTTTTTTATTAGATTATTTTTAATTTACAAATTTCAATATTGTTAAAACGATTACAAATATTAAAATTGCTACAATTATTACGTCTTTAAACTGTACTTTTTTTGTGCCGAATTCCACATTACGATTCAGGCTGCTTTTTCTTTTATTGGGTTGCATGGGTTGATATTGTTACTACAAATTTAAACAATTTATTTAAATATCATACCATTAAATCTTCGTAAAATAGTTTACTTAAATAAGATAGCTTATATCCCAATTTCTATTTGTAAACGGGCATACCAATTGTTTTTCTTTTCTAAATTATAAAACTTCTGTTGCTCATAGGACACTTCTGCTTGTAATTTGAAGGCATGTTCCCAGATATACTTCGTCAACCCTAAACTATATTGATTTGTGTTTGGAGTAAATTCAAAAATTTTATCATTTACTTTTTGCGTAGAATAGCGTCCAATTACTTCCCAATGTTTTGGAAAAGTGTATGAACCTTGAAAATCCATTCCATGACCATTGTAGATGTAATTAAAATCGGTTGCATCTTGCGGGTTATGGAATACAGTTTGATCAGAATTTCTATTCAAGTAAGCATACATAAAACTCCAACCACGATATTTGAACATTGCATCAAAAAATAAAGATTGAATATTTGCTGTTCCAAATAACTCATCTCCTTGCTGACCTTTGGTTTTATGCGCATTATTATTGTAACTGTACGCACCAGAAAGCATCAACTTTGGTGTTTGCTCATGAAATAAATCTCCTTCGTAACTACTTCCGTCATTTGTAAAAGCCCCGAACGGAAACAATTCTACTTTTCCTGTATAGGCTAAACCTGTATCATCAAACTTTGTCCAATTTCTCCCTTCTCCAGTAGAAACAGCTCCACGCAATGTATACGAAAAATGTTCTTTTGATTTTTTTGAATGTTGCACTTGAAATCCAAAATCACGGTCGATGTTAAAGTCCGCATTGTTAATGGAACGATCTGTTAACTGTAATGCACCCGACGAATTATTTCGCTGTCTATTTCCTGGCAATTTGGTTTGACCAAATCCAAAACTCCAATGTTTATTTGGGTTATAAAAAATCATGGCATCTCGAATGATGTTAGTATTTTTTCCCTCCTCTGCCTTTCCTACATCGCCAGAAGCAAAAGAAAGTTGCAACGAATATTCGAACTTTGGATTACCAATATAACCGTCTAATCGAAGCCTTAAACGACGAATTTGCGCATCAATTTTATCTTCTTCATCTTGATTATCAATATAAGACACTCTATTTTGCATTCTGAATCGAATATTTACCTGATACAAACTATCGGGAGAAGTAATTCCCAAACCATCTCCATAACTGTAATAAGGCGACATCAAGTTTTTATATTCTTCTGTTTGAATAGAATCTTTATTCTGTCCAAAAAGACTTACAGTTATTAATAATAACGGTAAAACTAAATAATGCTTCATAATTTGAGTGACTTAATTTTGATGCAAAAATGCATGGAATAAAATTAAATAATTGTAAAGAGTAAATTAAATTAACGTTAACAATGACTCGAAGTTATGAATACGATGATCATCATCAATTTCGATCATATCAATTTGATTTGGAAAAATATTGTCTTGCATTTCGAAGAATTTTTTTAACTTTTCAAAATCTAACACTTCATCATGAACGGATAAAAAAACTTTAGTATTTTCGAAACGATTCATATCTACTAAAAATTGGATAAGATTTTCTGGAAAATCAAGCTCTTTTATGACTGATACATCAACCAAAGGATTAAGTAAAATCAATTCACTCGATTTACCATTTTCTTTTAATTTCTGTTGCAATTGCCACGCAAAATTACCTCCAGTAGAACTCCCAATAATAGTTAAATCTTCCACGACTCCTTTTAAGTGATCGTAAGCCTCAAGCAAAATGGCCGATATAGTATCCTCTACTCTCCATTCTACACAAATTGCTGAAGGATATTTCTTTAAAATCGATTTGAATTTCGAAGAATTAGCCGAGCTATATAGTCCGTGGACATAAACAATTTGTTGACTTTTCGTATTCATATTCAGTATAATTACAGGTTCAAACTAAACTTTTTCAGGAAGTTAATATACATTGAATTGTAAATTTAACAAAAAAAGATGTAACCTATAAGGCTACATCTTTTTGTTATCATGATTTTACGATTTAATCTTGTTTCAAAAACTTAAGATTATCTGATTTTAATTAATATTGAACCTGATTTTGTTTGTTCATCATTTAGTTTGATTACATACCAATAATTATCTGTAGGCACAGATTTTCCTCGTATTCTTCCATCCCAAATAAACTGATCAGCTTGTGTAATTGTTTTCACATTTTTTTCAAATCGGTCATAAATTTCTATAACAGCATTTGGATAGGCAGTTAAGAATTTACTCAAATCCCATTCGTCATTTATTCCATCATTATTTGGTGTAATGTTTTGCTATAATTTAATTCACATTAATTTCGTACGTAATATCGATACCTCCGTTTGCTAACATATCGTGTACGCTACAATATTTTTTCACTGCTAATTCAGCAGCTTTATTTGCTTTTTCCAAATCGATGTTTCCTTTTAAGAAAAATTTGATGTGAATGTTTGTAAAAATATTTGGAATTTCATCGCGGCGTTGTCCTTCTACCTCAACTTTAAGATCTTCGATTTCTTGACGTTGTTTTTTTAAAATTTCTCCCAAATCAAAAACACTACAACTACCTAAAGCTATTAAAACTAGCTCCATCGGACGAACTCCTTTTCCCTCTCCTCCTATCGATTCTGGCCCATCTATATTCACCTTCACAGAAGAACTTGCAGCAGTTGCTTCGTAATGAGAAGCTTTGTTTACTCTATTTAATTCAATTTTCATCTCAACTATTTTATGGTCTAAAAATAGGCATTCTTAAAGTATTTATAAGAAAAAATAGTCGAATTTTTAGTTGGAATTGTATTTATCCAACATTTGTAAACATTGCATAAGCAAAAGTCAAAACTGATAATATAGTACCAATCATAAAAATGGTATACGTTATACTCAACAAGCGATATTTTCGCTCCAAAACTTTTCCTAAATAGTATAAATCTCGAGTTAAAGATGTATAAACATAATCTCTGTCTTTCATCAATTCTTCCATCGCCTCTTCGTAGGCATCAAGCGACATTTGATAAAAATTTCCAAAGAAAAGCAAATTAACTTTTCTATTTTTTACATCTTCTTCGTTAAAACTTTCGTAAGTAACTTTTGGTTTTGTGGCTAAAATTGCAAAAATAATCGAAATAACACTTGACAAAAGCATAACAATAGAAGGTAAAATCAAGTATTCATTTTTTGGACTTCCTAATTTCGGAACCAACGTAGAAAGTGCAATCGAAATTACAATTGCATTTACAGACAATAAAATATTGGCTTTACTATCTGCAATATCACTTAAACGCGTATGATTATTTAACGTTACACGGAAAAGCGTATCTACTCCTCGATCGGGTTGTTGAATTTTATCGTTTTTCTTTTTCTTTAATTCGTATTTGTTCGGTACATCACCAATCAACTCAATTTCTTTGATTTTACTTTGTGTATAAATCAAATTTTCTTCTTTTCCTTTTTGCCAAAGTTTTTTTGCCGAATCGGTATAAAAATGATGCACATTCAAAAAGAAATTTCGGTTTTCTATATGCCATTCATAATCTGTAAAGTCTTTTTTACAAATTTTCGAAATCTCATCTCGTAATAATTCGGCTATTTTTGGATATTCAGTTTGACCCAAATGATAATTATCTGCATCTTTTACAATTGCTTCGCCAATCGTCTTCGGAACTTTATATAAAGTTGTAATCAAAATATAATCTTGAACTTCTTTAATATATTTTTCATCAAAATCAAGTTCACTTAAATACTCTTTTACAATATTTGCACTCTCAATTTCATGACCTTGCACGATTTTTGTGTAACCGGTATCGTGAAACCAACCTGCAATTATTAATTTTTCTTGTAGATCTGTAGGAATTTGTTCTTCAGCACTCAAGGTTTTTATGGCTTCTACAACTTTTACGGTATGCATAAAATTATGGTACGTAAAATCTAAAGAAAGTTTATCTTTGAACAGATTGAAAACATAGTTTTCTATATTTAATAACAATTGGTTCATCACAAGTTTTTAACGCTTAAATGTATGAAATTATTACCAACACTGAACAACAAAAAATTGAATTATCCTTTTTTGGCTTTAGTAGGTTCGTGTCTTTATATGACATCTTGCGCTACGCAACATCCTCAATACGGGAAAAATATTAAGACCGAGAAGACACAAAAAGTTGAAGGCAACAAAATCCAATCAATCTATTTAATTGGTGATGCTGGCGATTTGGATCAGCCAATAAATAAACAGAATTTGAAAACGCTAAAAAATGAATTAGCAAAAGCTGATTCTACTTCTTATCTTTTCTTTTTGGGTGATAATATTTACGAAAATGGAATTGTAGTTGATTCTACAAAGAAAAATTATACGACAAGCCGGGATAAACTTCAACTTCAGATTGATTTAGCAAAAGAATTCAAAGGAAAAACACTTTTTATTCCTGGAAATCATGATTGGAGAAATGGCGTAAAAGGGCTAAAAGAACAAGAAAAAATAGTTAAAAAGCAATTAGGAAATAAAAAAGCATTCTTACCAAAAGATGCTTGTCCAATTGATAAAATAAATGTCAACGATAGTATTGGGATAATTGCATTAGATTCTGAATGGTATTTACAAGATTGGGATAATCACCCAGGCCTTAACGAAAAGTGTGATATCAAATCGCGTGAAGCTTTTTTTGAAGAATTAGAATCACAATTAAATAAATATCAAAATCGCACAACTATAATCACTATGCATCATCCCTTGTTTTCGAATGGTACGCATGGTGGACAATTTGATTTCAAAAAACAATTTTATCCATTTGGAGATGATTTCAAAGTTCCTTTACCTATCATTGGATCTTTTATTAATTTGTTGCGTAGCACGACTGGGTTGAGTCCGCAAGATGTCAATAATTTCAAATATAGAGAAATGGCATCTCGTATTGCGACAATTATCGAAAATAGGAATAATGTCATTGTTGTTTCTGGTCATGATCATAATTTACAATACATTCAACAGAACAATGTCAAACAAATTATAAGTGGATCTGGCTCTAAAAAAGAATCGGCAAAAGCGGTTGGTAAAAATGATTTCTCTTATGGTGACAATGGTTTTGTTGTTTTAGATTTATATGACAATGGCGCTTCTTTGGCAAATTTTTATGGGTTCAAAAATGATGAAATCGAATTGTTATTATCAAAACAAGTTACAGAAAAGAAAAAGCAATATTTGGCTCAGGTATATGACGATAAAAAAATGCCAAAAACAAAAGAAACAAGTGTATATGAGTTAGATGTAACAAAAAAATCTGATCCATATAAATTCTTTTTTGGTCGTCATTACCGCAAAACTTTCGGCCAAACAATAACAGCTAATACTGTTAATTTAAATCAACTGTATGGAGGTTTAACACCTATCAGAATGGGGGGCGGACATCAAACGAAAAGTTTGCGTTTAGTGAACAATAAAGGTGAAGAATACAATATGCGTTCGGTAAAAAAGAGTGCTACACAATTTATTCAACAAGTTGCCTTCAAAAATAAATATGTTGCAGATGAATTTGAAGATTCTTTTACTGAAAAATTTTTGATGGATTTTTACACAACCAATCACCCTTATTATCCGTTAGCAGTTGCAAATTTGATGAAGCCTATCCATATTATGCATGCTACGCCAAAATTATTTTATGTTCCCAAACAAGAAACGTTAAAAGAATACAACGAAAATTTTGGTGATGAGCTATATATGATTGAAGAACGTCCAATGGCTGGATATCAGGATGGTGTTTTCGGAAAGCCAACCGATATTGTAAGCACGGATGATATGCTGTTTGCGATTCAAAAAAATAAAGATGTAATTGTAGACAAACAAGCCTACATTCGTGCGCGACTTTTTGACATGTTGGTTGGCGATTGGGATCGACACTCGGATCAATGGCGTTGGGGTGCGTATGAAGAAAATGGAAAAACGATATATCGTGCAATTCCACGTGATCGCGATCAAGCATTTCCTCGTTACGATGGTCTTTTCTTTAACCTTATTATGCGGATTCCACCACTTCGACATATGCAAGATTACAAAGATGATATCAAAAATGTAAAGTGGTTCAACCGTGAACCCTATCCATTAGACTTGGCTATTTTAGAATCATCTGATCTTAACCTTTGGAAACAAGAAGCACGCTATATTCAAGAAAATTTGAGCGATGAGTACATTAAACAATCGTTCGAATTAATTCCTACGGAAACAAAACAAGAATATGATCAAGACGTTATCAATCATATCATCTCTCGAAAATCTAAATTAGAAAAATTTGCAGAGGAATACAATAAAATACTTCGCAAACTAATCATTTTAAAAGGGACAGATGAAGATGACGAATTTATCATTACTCGTTTAGCAAAAGGTAAAACAGCTATCAAAATCTATTCAGGCAAAGAAAAAACATTAATTTTTGATGAAGAATTTGATAAAAAAGAAACCAAAGAAATTCGTTTGTATGGATTAAATGGAAAAGATAAATTCAGAGTCGAAGGTAAACCAAGTAATGCTATTTTAACACGTATTATTGGTGGAATTGATGATGATGATTACGAGGTGAAACGTGCAGCGAAAATAAAAGTATATGATTACGCCAATGGCAGTAACGCTTCTGAATCTACTTTTCTAACTTCTAAAAATTTTGTCAACGATTATGAGGTCAATACATACGATTATAAACAACCGATGTATAATTTCTTTACCATGTTACCCAACATTGGTTATAATCCCGACGATGGTTTAAAAATTGGACTTTCACCAACCTATACTATAAATGGATTTGATCGCAAACCATACTCTCAACGTCACAATTTACAAGTTAGTTATTATTTTGCGACAGGTGGTTGGGATGCGAAATACAAAGGTACTTTTACAAAAGCCTTAGGTAAGTGGAATTTAGACTTAAACGCTGCTTACACCAGCCCTACTTATAGTACAAATTTCTTCGGTTTTGGAAACGAAACAGTAAATAATCAAGAAGAAATAGGAATAGATTATAACCGTGTAAGATTAGAAAGTTATAGCATTGGTCCTTCTATTTTCAAAATTATGAACAACAATGGTCGATTAGATTTTTCTGCCATTTATAGTTACAAAAAAATTGAAGAAAACCTTGATCGTATCGTTGGTGACTTACCAGATATCAACCGAGATGTCTTTAAAGGACAACATTTTGGAGAAATCGGTGCTAAATATCTTTTCAAAAATTACGATAACGAATCATTACCAAAATTAGGAATGACATTTTTAGCACATGCAAAATGGATTTCGAATTTAACGGATTTTGAACGTAATCACTTTTATACAGAGCTTAACTTAGGATTTACGCATAAAATTTCAGCAAATGGCCGATTGACAGTTGCTTCTATGCTTAAAGGAAAAGCTATTTGGGGTGATTTTATGGAGTTTTATCAAATGGCTAACTTAGGAGGAGATCAAGATTTACGTGGATACCGATTAGGACGTTTTGCCGGAGACAAAGTTTTCTTACAAACATCAGATTTACGTTTTGACGCATTACGTTTCAAAGCTATTGTTCCATTGAGATTAGGTGTTTTTTTTGGTGCAGACTACGGACGAGTTTGGTTAAATGGAGAAGATTCCGATAAATGGCATTCATCTATGGGTGGAGGATTATGGATCAATGGAGCGCAATCCATTACCGCAACCATCTCTTACTTCAAAGGTGAGGATCCAGGTCGAGTAGTTTTCGGATTAAATTTTGGATTTTAATAAATCTTTCAATAACGCTAAAGAAAAGAATGATAACTCGATTGTTTAATTGAGTTATATTTTCCTAATTTTACAACAAAGCTTTGTAATTTGACTGCAAAAGAAATTCTTTTCAAATATTGGAACTACCCTTCTTTCAAAACGCCGCAAGAAGAAATTATTTCTAATGTATTAGAAGGTAAAGATACTTTGGCTATTTTACCTACTGGTGGAGGAAAATCCTTGTGTTATCAAGTTCCTGCAATTATGTTTGATGGATTGACCTTGGTAATTTCTCCATTAATTGCTCTGATGAAAGATCAAGTACAGAATTTAACGTCCAAAGGTATTTCTACGGCGTATATTACGAATGAAATCGATCAAAATACAATCGGAAAAATTTTAGACGATTGTCAAAATAACAGAGTAAAGTTGTTATATGTTTCGCCAGAACGTTTGCAAAGTAGAATTTTTATCGAACGTTTGAAGCAGATTAATATTAGTTTACTTGCGGTAGATGAAGCACATTGTGTTTCTGAATGGGGACATGATTTTCGCCCAGCCTATCATCGAATTGCTCGATTAAAAACCATTCTACCCAAAGTACCTATTTTAGCACTTACAGCGACAGCAACTGAAAAAATTCAACTTGAAATTATTGAAAAACTTGAGCTTAATCAACCTCAAATTTTCAAATCCTCTTTAAAACGAAAAAATCTTTCGTACAATGTTTTTCTATCCACCGACAAGAAAAAAGATTTAATTTATTACTTAAAAAAATATTCAGGTTCGAGTATCATATTTGTTCGAAATAGAAAATTAACGTACGAAATAGCTAATTTTTTGAGTCAAAATGGTTTTGATGCCGATTATTTTCATGCCAAATTAACCAAAGACGAAAAGGAAGAAAAACAACGCAATTGGATGTTGAGTAATTCGCGTATTATGGTTTCGACAAATGCATTTGGAATGGGAATCGATAAACCGAATGTACGCACAGTCTTTCATATCGATTTACCACAAGGTATAGAAGCATATTACCAAGAAGTCGGACGCGCTGGTCGTGACGAACAGGAGTCGCATGGAATTTACCTCTATCATCCCGATGATCGTATACAAGCCGAGAATATTTTCAAAGCTAATTTACCTTCGCAACAAGATTTTATCAAAATCTCGAATTGTTTATTTAGTCAATTACAACTTGCTGAAGGCGAATTAACCGAAATGAATTACCAGTTAGACATTCCGAAATTTGCCGAAAAATTTGGTTTAAATCTAAAAATGGTTCTTCAATTTTTAGATTTTCTAAATACAAAAGAAATTATTCAACAAAAGAATTATACACAAAATAGTACACTTCAAATTTTAGCTTCGCCACATTCAATTAATCAAGGTGAAAACCAAATTTTTGATTATTTACAACGTCATTATCCTGGAATTTACACTTACAGTAGAGAAATTTCGGAAAGTAAAATGGCGTTTGATTTGCACAGAAGTATTGGTGACATCAGAAACGCTTTGCATGATTATTATAAAAATGGAACAATCGATTATTCGGATCGATTTTTAGCGCGTTTTAGATTCCTTATCCCAAGAGATTCCAATACATTTAAAAACAAACTGTGGAAAGATTTCGAATCAATTCAAGTGAATAACTGGAAACGTTTGCAAGCAATGATATATTATGCTGAACAAAATACAATTTGTAGAGAACGTTTGTTGTTTGGTTATTTTAATCAAAAATCTGATGAAAATTGTGGAAAATGTGATGTTTGCCAATCAAAAAAACAAACTAAGAATTTTAATGCTAACGATTTGATTGAATATTTAAAAGAAGGTGAGAAAACGCAAGCCGAAATCCTCTCAAAATTCATAAATTTGCCAAAAGATATAATCGTTGAAGAATTGCAATATTTAATCGACGAAATGCGAGTTCAACCAATTGGATTCGATTCTTATAAACTAATAGAATAAAAATGCGAGTAGTCTTTATGGGTACGCCCGAATTTGCGGCGACATCATTGAATGAAATCAATACAAATAGTCATCACGAAGTAGTTGGAGTTGTTACTGTTCCTGATAAACCATCTGGAAGAGGACAGAAAATGAATATTTCAGATGTTAAAAAATATGCGTTAGAACATAATCTACCTTTGGCTCAACCAGAAAAATTACGTGACGATGCATTCATCGAAACATTAAAAAGTTGGAACGCAGATGTTTTTGTTGTTGTTGCTTTTCGTATGTTACCACAAGTTGTATGGTCTATTCCTGCAAAAGGAACATTTAACCTACACGG
>NZ_CALGVK010000095.1:0-24843 GCF_937930195.1 uncultured Empedobacter sp. | reverse complement strand
CAACTTACCATTTCTGGCGTTGTAAAAAATGAAGAGGGGAAACCTGTTTCTGGTGCTAATGTTACTATTTCGCCAAGCATTTCAGATGAAACATTAGCATATTTTATCACAAAATCTGATGGTAAATATTCTATCAAAATAGATCATCCATCGCACGAAATGTATGAAATAAAAGTTCGTGCGATGAATTATGCTTTTATATCTGATTTGGTCAACGAATCCTCTACAAATTTTGATTTCACTTTACAAGAAAAAGCAATCGAGCTAAAAGAAGTTAAACTAAAACAATCACCAATTCGAAAAAAAGGCGATACAATTGCGTATGATGTCAGTAACTTTAAAGATATCCAAGATCGATCTATTGCAGATGTGATAAAAAAAATGCCTGGAATAGAGATTGAAAATTCTGGACGAATTTTGTATCAAGGCGAACCAATTAATAAATATTATATCGAAGGAATGGATTTGTTGGGTGGAAAATATGCCTTAGCAAACGAAAACTTATCGGCTGAAGCGGTTGATAAAGTTCAAATTTTGGAGAATCATCAGCCCATCAAGATTTTAGACAGTTTGGTTTATAGCTCTAAAGCTGCATTAAATATCAAACTAAAAAGCAAAATTACCTATTCTGGTAAAGCAGAAGTTGGTCTTGGCGCTTCGCCTATGTTGTATCAAGCGAATATTACGCCTATGTTGTTCACAAAAAAGCAACAAATGATTGGTTCTTATCAAGGAAATAATCGTGGAAATGATGTTTCTCGACAATTAAGAACATTAAGTTTAGAAGATTTTTTAAATGAATCTGAAAAGTTTTCTAATGAAAGTTGGTTATCTATTGCTGGAGTACAAACACCCAATTTTGATAGCGAACGTTGGTTGGATAATGCTATAAATATTGGCTCTTGGAACCATCTTTTCAAGTTAAAAAAAGAGTTAGATTTACGTATTAATTTGTCTTATCACAACGATTTTCAAAAGCGATTCGGAGAAACAAACACACAATATTTTTTACCAACAGGAGATATATTTCTCAACGAAATCAAACAAAATTATTTGCAAATAGAAAGTCTTAATCTTAAAGCTACATTATCTCAAAATAGTTCGAAAAATTATCTTGAAAATGTCTTAGAGTTTAAAGGTGATTGGAATAGCTCGAGAGGAAATCTCAATCAAAATAATAATTTTATACAACAAAAATTAACTCAACCTAATCGAGAATTTTCAAATCAATTTAGAACCATTCGTAAGATTGGTAAACAATTGATTACTTTAAAGTCTACGTTAGCTTATAAAAATTACAATGAAAATTTAAGCGTTTCTCCGGGAGTTTTTACTGATTTTATTAACAACGGGACTGATTATCAAAATGCATTTCAACAAATTAATTTTGAGAAATTTTCGACAAATAATTTCGCTGAATTTTCAAAAGGAATAAAGGCTTTAACGCTACAATCAAAAATTGGAATTAAATATACCAATCATACAATGAAAAGTGATTTGTTAGCTGATGAACAACTTACAAATTCCACTTTTACTAACAATACACATTGGTCAACCTTTAATCCTTATGTAGAAAATAGATTTTCGTACAAAAAAAATCGACTTAGTTTGTCTTTTGGAATTTCGTTTCAGTGGTATAATTTAGAGAATAATTCTTTTGGAACTAAAAATTCGTACAATCGTTTTTACATCGAACCAAAATTTAACATAGGATTAGAATTTTCAAAATTCTGGAAAGTTTCAACTTCGCATAATTTTAGCAATGATTTGGGTAGTTTAACACGATTACACGAAGGATTTATTTTGTATCGATACAATTCTATTCAACAAAATGATGGAAATTTCAATGAAGTAAAAAAATGGAATTCGTCTTTACGTTTTGAATATAAAAATCCAATTAAATCAAGGTTTTTTAACTTTGGATATTCATATAGTTGGAACGAAAACAACTTGTTGTATAATTACAAATACAATTCAGACGCAAGTACCATTTTAGATGTTATCAATCAAAAAAATCATCAACAAACACATTCTGTTAATGCTAAAATAAGTCAATATTTCTCTAAAATCAAAACGACTTTTAATTTAGCTGGAGGTTATAATTTTACGACTTATGATCAATTGTTGAATAATGATTTAGTAGAAATTGACAACACTATTTTAACTTCAAATTTTGATGCTTCTTTCAGATTATTAAGTTGGATGACGTTTGAGTATAAATATGGTGTAACCAATTATAAAAATAAGTTTTCAGAAGAATCAAAATCTCGATCAATAACTAATCAAATTCACCAAATAGGATTACATTTTTTTCCAGCAGATCAACATTATGTAAAGTTTAATTTTGATTTGTATGTCAATGATGATACAAGATTAAATCCTAATTCAACTTTCGGAGATTTGATGTACCGTTATTCATTAAAAAAGAAAAAAATAGATTTTGAATTGTCTGCTTATAACCTTTTTAATGAAAAATATTTCTCTCAAAATAGCTTTTCATCTAATTTCGAACAACGATTTCTATATAAATTGAGACCAACTCAAGTAATGTTTACAACACGATTTAATTTTTAACACTAAAATTTATCAACTCAATAATTTATCATCATTAACTTGTTTAAGTTGATAATATTTAAATAGAAAAATCATCAAACTATATGATTTGTCATACTTTTATTAGTTTATTTTTACCTAAATTTATTTTGAAAAAATATATACCACAAAGAAATGAATGACAATCGAAAGAAAGATGCATTGAATTACCATTCGATGGGTCAACCCGGAAAGATTGCGGTAGTGCCAACAAAACCTACGAACACACAGCGCGATTTATCGCTTGCCTATTCGCCAGGTGTTGCAGAACCATGTTTAGAGATTGAAAAAGATCCAGAAAATGCCTATAAATATACGGCAAAAGGAAATTTGGTTGCTGTCATTAGTAACGGAACAGCCGTTTTAGGTTTAGGAGATATAGGTGCAGTCGCTTCGAAACCTGTGATGGAAGGAAAAGGTCTTTTGTTTAAGATTTTTGCGGATATTGATGTTTTTGATATCGAATTAGATACGAAGAATGTCGATGAATTTATCAATACTGTAAAAGCTTTAGAGCCAACTTTTGGAGGAATTAATCTTGAAGATATTAAAGCGCCAGAATGTTTCGAAATCGAAAAGCGATTAAAAGCTGAAATGAATATTCCTGTAATGCACGATGATCAACATGGAACAGCCATTATTTCTGGTGCAGCATTAATCAATGCTTGTGAATTACAAGGAAAAGATATTTCTAAAGTTAAAATTGTTGTAAACGGAGCAGGAGCAGCCGCAATTTCTTGTACAGCAATGTACATTTCTGTTGGTGCAAAAAAGGAGAATATTGTGATGTTAGACAGTAAAGGAGTAATCCGTTCTGACCGTGATAATCTTGACGCTTCGAAAGCTGAATGGGCAACAGATCGTGATATTTCTACGTTGGCAGATGCAGTAAAAGATGCTGATGTTTTCATCGGTTTATCCGCTGCAGATGTTTTATCTGCTGAAATATTGAATACAATGGCCGAAAATCCAATTGTGTTGGCAATGGCAAATCCAAATCCAGAAATTGCGTACGATTTGGCAATTTCTACTCGACAAGATATTATTATGGGAACAGGTCGTTCAGATTATCCTAATCAGGTGAATAACGTTTTAGGTTTTCCATACATTTTTAGAGGAGCGTTAGATGTTCGTTCGACAACGATTAACGAGGAAATGAAAATTGCGGCTGTTCGTGCGATTGCAGAATTGGCAAAAGAACCAGTTCCTGAAGTTGTGACGCAAGCGTATAATAATCATTCAATCAAATTTGGAAAAGATTACATTATCCCAAAACCAAACGATCCGCGTTTGTTGCCAGAAGTTTCGGCTGCAGTTGCAAAAGCTGCCATAGAAACTGGTGTTGCAAAGAATGAGATAACTGATTTCGAAGCCTATAAATTGTCGTTGATGAAGCGAATCGGAAAAGAAAGTACGATTATGCGCAATTTGACACAAACAGCAAAATCAAATCCAAAACGAGTTGTCTTTGCAGAAGGGGATCGTTTCGAGATTCTACGAGCGGCACAAATTGTAAAGGAAGAAAAAATTGCAATTCCAATTATTTTAGGAAAGAAAAATAAAATTCAACAAATGATCAAAGATTATATGTTGGATTTAGAAGATGTGGAAATTGTTGATACAAATGCAGAAGAAGATTCGGATCGTTACAATCAATTTGTAGATTTTATTTACAATAAACGCCAACGAAAAGGTGTCTCTAAATCGGATGCGAAGAAGTTATTGAGAGATCGTAATTATTTTGGATCATGTATGGTTGAGTTTGGGTATGCAGATGCGATGATTTCTGGAATGACCAAAAATTATTCGCAAGCCATTCGCCCAGCTTTAGAATTGATTGGTGCCGAACAAGGACAGAAAGTAGCGAGTATGTATATGATGTTAACCGAAAAAGGTCCAATTTTTTTGGGTGATACAACGGTTAATTTAGATCCAACTTCTGAAGATTTAGTCAATATTACGTTGCAGTTTAATGAAACAATTAAGAAATTTAAAATTGAACCGAAAATTGCATTATTGTCGTATTCTAACTTTGGATCGAACAAAGGAGAAACAGCTTCTAAAGTTCAAAATGCAGTGAATTATTTACATCAAAATCATCCAGATATTTTAGTCGATGGCGATATTCAGGCAAATTTTGCCGTGAACAAAGAGAAGTTACAAAGTAATTTTCCGTTTTCTAAATTAGCAGGAACGTATGCCAATACATTGGTTTTTCCAAATCTTGAATCTGCGAATATTTCGTATAAATTATTACAAGAACTTGGAAAAATAGAAGCAGTTGGTCCTATTTTAATCGGAATGAAAAAACCAATTCATTTATTACAATTAGATAGTACAGTTCGCGAAATTGTGAATATGGTTACCATTGCTGTAATTGATGCGCAACAACATTAATAAAAATAGTATTTCAAATCGAAACTCCTCTCCATTTTGAGAGGAGTTTTTTTTATAAGATAATTAATTCGCAGTTTTATTAAATTTTAATTCATAAAATGATTATCTTGTTAACTTTTAATTAATATAATATGAAAAAATTTTACATTTTATTACTTACAGCCAGTACAATTTCATTTGCACAAACCAATACTTCATTTGAAGCGAAAGAAGGATATGAATTAGGAAGTATTCATGCACAAAATGGTTGGGAAGTTGCCGAAGGAAATGGAGAGCTTTTAAATAATCAACTTGTTTCTGATGAACAAGCGAGTGACGGAATTTATTCTTTTAAAAATGGAGATCAACCAGATTTTGGACCTAAATGGTTTCCTGTAATGGGTGTGACAAAAACGTTTGAAAAACCTGTCGATTATAAGAATTTTACAATTTCTTTTGATGTATTTGTAACAAAACGAAACGGTGCCGATTTCGAATTTAATTTGTATACCATTAATCCAGATACAGATGAATTTTACCCTGTTGCAGGTTTAGGTATGGAAAACAGAGGATATTTGTACATTACAAAGGATATCAATTATGGTTTTGATTACGCTGATGCGGCAGAAGGTTGGTCGATTAATAAATGGAATAATTTTAAAATTGAAGTCACAGAAAATGAAATCAAGTATTACTTGAACGATCAATTAGTTTACACTGGAGATAATTTTACGAAATTAGATGTTCATGGATTTACAATGTTGCATAATAATTACGGAGGTGATGCTTATTACGATAATTTCAAGTTTAGTACAGATGACTTAGCCGTTCATCAAATTGAAGGGAAAGAATTTAAAATTTATCCTAATCCAGTCAAAGATTATTTAACATTTGATGCGAATTTTCATGAGCAGATTTCAAGTGTTGAGGTATCAAATACAATTGGTCAAGTTGTTTTAAAATCAAATCAATCATTAAAAGGATTGAATACATCGTCTTTGAAATCAGGTGTTTATTTTGTGAAAATTAATCTGAAAGATGGAAAAACGATAACAAGAAAAATAATTAAAAAATAAATTTATTTCATAACAAAAAAACTGTCTTGTTGAAGACAGTTTTTTTGTTGTATAATTTTTCAGGTTTATTTCTATAAAGAAGTTTTTAGCCTTTTTTGTTGATATGCATCTCCGAGAACATTAAGTGTTACGCCTAAAATAATCATAAAAATTCCTAAACCTAAACTCCACGAAAAGTTTTCGCCAAATAACAAGACACTCACTCCAACTGCAACTACAGGCTCCGATGCGCCCAGAATAGATGTTGCTGTAGAACCAATCTCTTTGATTGCAAAAATTAAAGCAATACTCGAAATAACAGTTGTAACAAAGGCAAACGTAAAAAAGTTAAACGTTAATTCTAACGAAGGAAGAACAAATGATTCTTTTTGTATAATCATTTTTATAGCGTAATATATCGTTGTAAATAGGAATGAATAAAAGCTAAGTGTAAAACCTTTTATCTCTTTTGCTTTCGATTTGTTGACCGTGACAATGTAAAGTCCATAACCTAAAGCACTGATAAAAACAATGCCTAAACCAATTGGATTTAGTTCGAATTTACCATCTTTAAAACTCAATAAAATGACGCCAGCCAAAACAAATGCAATGGCTACGATAGCAGAAATAGTGAGTTTCTCTTTGAAGAATACAGCCATAATAATGGCGACGATTAGTGGATATACAAATAGTAAAGTAGAGGCAATACCAGCAGATAAATAATCGTAACCTAAAAATAAAGCATCAGCAGAAATTCCGTATAATAACCCAAGAGTGATCAATATAGGAATTTGTTGCAATTTTATTTTGAATGATTTTTTTTTGATTAATAAATAAACTCCAACAATCAACGCTGAGAAAAAGAATCGATAGAATAGAGTGGTGTCTATTGGGAAATTTGCTTGTTTTATAGGTAGGATAAATAGCGGAATTAATCCGTAAGATATGGAAGAAATTAATCCATATGCGTAACCTTTTAATTTCATAAATGTTTAGTTAACATCATTTAGAGTGATTTTTTATTTCGATAGAAATATAAAATTGTATCGAGAACTAAGACGAAAAATCATCTAAGCTCTCGATACAATTTTTTGAAGAATTACTCGAATTGGTAATTTTTATTTTCGTGTAAAATCTAAATCATGGAAATCGTAACTAAAATCTGTCATTGGTGAAATAGCTTTCATCGTAAATCCTGTCATTTTTCCATCTTTCATTTCAGCAAAAACAAAAGCATCTGCATGGAAATATCTGTTGTACCATTTTACCGCATATGTATTGTCTTTATAAAATGATATTTCTCCGGTTAATTGAGGTGAACGCTTCGATTCGAAAATTAATTTTCCTTTTTTCTCATAGATTTCAACATCACCAAACCAATTATCTTTATAGGTTCCGATGAATGCATTTTTATTAACCTTAAGGGCTTTGTTTTTCTGATTTGCTTCAACTGTTTTCCAAACTTCATCTGTTATTCCGTCCGCTTCGGCCACACGAGATTTCATCAAATTATCGTAGAAAGCAACCCAATCTTTTTCGGGATTGCCTAAATAAAAATCTTTAATTGTATTAGAAACCGAGTTAAATGCGACACCTGCTTGTTGATTAGTAAGAACGACAATTCCTAAATTGATTTGAGGATACCAAATTGTTTGCGTTACAATTCCTTCTAAACCACCAGTGTGCGAAACTTCTAATTTTCCGTTATAATCTTGCAATTGCCAACCTAATCCATATGCTTTAAACAATGAATTATATGGAGGAGTAGTTCCAACTTTTTGCAAGGTAACAGGCGAAATCATTTCTTTCATTTGTTTTTCAGAAATAATTTGTTTTCCGTTTACTTTCCCTTTATTCAAATTAAATTGTAACCATTTTGCAACATCATCAACGTTAGAATATAATCCTGCTGCTGCGTCAAAAATCGTATTGGTATAACGATCGATTACTTGCAATTTACCATCAATTGGCACATGTGGATCAATCACATTTTTTTGATCTTTTAGCAGATGAAAATTAGCCGCTGTATTTGTCATACCAATCGGTTCGATTAATCGTTGAGTGACAAAATCCGTCCAAGATTGTCCAGAAATTCTTTCTACTACAACTCCAGCAATGATGTACAAAAGATTATCGTAATCATATTTCGAACGAAAATCTGAAACAGGTTTTAAATATTGAATATTGTTGATAATATCGGTTGGTGTGAAATTATGTCCATCAGGCCATACCATCAAATCGCCAGCACCTAAGCCTAAACCACTTCGGTGTGTTAACAAATCACGAATAGTAAATTCTTTTGTTACATATTCATTATACATTTTAAATTCGGGAATATGTTTGATGACTTTATCATCCCAATTCATTTTTCCTTCATCAACTAAAATCGCTAAAGCCGCTGCTGTAAAAGCTTTCGAATTAGAGGCGATTCCAAAATTTGTATTCGATTGTAATTTTTCTCCTGTTTTGATTGATTTTACACCATAACCTTTACTATGAATAATTGTTCCATCTTTAATTACGGCAACAGAAATTCCTGGAACATTGAATGTCTTCATGGCATTTTCTGTGACTTGATCTATAGTTTGATTCGAAATATTTTGACCAAAAGCAGAAATTGAAGCTAAGGTAATAGTTGTTGATAAAAATATATTTTTCATGTGTATGATTTGAATGGTAACGAAGTTAGGAAATTTATTTGTTTTACTGTTATTCCGAGCTTGTCAAAGAATCTTACATTTCGAAATGCTTTATGTTAAAATTTTCGATTTTGGAATGGAGAAATTAGAAGAGAAATAATTAAAACAAAAAAAGCCACTTTATTAAGTAGCTTTGATAATTAAATTCCTTTATTTAAAGTTGAGAGAGGTTCGTTAATTTCAAAATATTCTGAAACAATATTTGTGGCTCCCATTTGTTCAACTCGCTTAGAATGCATTTCAGCATAATTTTTTGCATTTTCTAAGGTGTCAAAAATATAAATTCCACCACTTCGAGCAGTCTCTTTATTCTCGATCCAAATCTTAGAAATAAACCCTTTTTCTAAATTAATGCTTTCAGCCAATGGTTGTGCATTGTTAGTTAAATTTTCTCCCATATATTCAACAGGAAAATCAAAATTTATTTGAAGTAAAATCATGTTATAAAGTTTATTACAAATTTCTAAAATATTAATGAGTTGGATTGTAATAATTGTTACAAAAAAAGCCACTCATTTGAGTGGCTTATAAAAAATTATATAAAATTAATCTTAATCGTTCAATTTTAAAACAGCTAAGAAGGCAGATTGAGGAACCTCTACACGTCCAATTTGACGCATTTTCTTCTTACCAGCTTTTTGTTTTTCTAATAACTTACGTTTACGAGAAATATCTCCTCCGTAACATTTTGCTGTAACGTCTTTACGTAAAGCTTTAATGGTTTCACGTGCAATAATTTTAGCACCAATTGCTGCTTGAATTGGAATATCAAACTGTTGACGAGGAATTAATTCGCGTAATTTCTCACACATTTTTTTACCAATGTTGTAAGCATTATCAACGTGAATTAAGGCAGATAAAGCATCTACAACTTCACCGTTAATCATGATATCCACTTTAACTAATTTTGAAGCTCTCATTCCAGAAGGAGCATAATCGAAAGAAGCATATCCTTTAGAAATTGATTTTAATCGATCATAGAAATCAAATACAACTTCAGCCAAAGGCATATTGAAAATCATTTCAACTCGATGTTGAGTCAAATAATTTTGAGATTGTAATTCGCCTCGTTTCTCAATGCATAAACTCATGACAGGACCAACAAATTCAGATTTTGTAATAATCGCTGCACGAATGTAAGGTTCCTCCACACGATTTAATCCAGAAGGATCAGGTAATTCAGAAGGATTATGAACGGCAATCATTTTATCGGGATCTTTTTCTAAATAAGCTTCGTACGAAACGTTAGGAACAGTTGTAATAACTGTCATGTTAAATTCACGTTCTAAACGTTCTTGAATGATTTCTAAGTGTAGCATTCCTAAGAAACCACAACGGAAACCAAACCCTAAAGCGGCAGAAGATTCTGCTTCAAAGGTTAAGGAAGCATCATTTAAACGCAACTTCTCGATAGAAGCACGTAAATCTTCATAATCTTCTGTGTCTACTGGATAAATTCCAGCGAAAACCATCGGTTTTACTTCCTCGAAACCATCAATAGCTTCAGCGGCAGGTCTATCAACTAAAGTAATTGTATCACCAACTTTTACTTCGGCAGCTTCTTTAATCCCAGAAATAATGTAACCAACATCTCCGGTTTTAATTACTTTTTTCTCTACTTGATTTAACTTTAAAGTTCCAATTTCATCTGCACCATATTTTTTATTGGTTGCCATGAATTTGACTTGATCCCCTTTTTTAATCTCTCCATTTACAACTTTATAAAAAGCTTCAATTCCACGGAAAGGATTGTAAACAGAGTCAAAGATTAAAGCTTGCAACGGAGCTTCAGGATCTCCTACAGGAGCAGGAACTTTTTCTATAATTGTATGCAACAATTCTAAAACTCCTTCACCTGTTTTTCCAGAACAACGCAATACATCTTCAGGTTCACAACCTAATAAGTCTACAATATCATCTGTTACCTCTTCTGGATTAGCAGAAGGTAAATCGATTTTGTTTAAAACTGGAATAATCTCTAAATCATTTTCTAATGCTAAATATAAGTTAGAAATGGTTTGAGCTTGGATGCTTTGAGCAGCATCTACAATTAACAAAGCACCTTCACAAGCGGCAATCGAACGAGAAACCTCATACGAGAAATCCACGTGTCCAGGCGTGTCAATTAAATTTAAAATATATTTTTCACCATCTTTTTCATATTCCATTTGGATAGCGTGTGATTTGATTGTGATACCACGTTCGCGTTCCAAATCCATATCGTCTAATGTTTGGTTTTGTAACTCACGATCAGAAATCGTTCCTGTTACTTGTAATAGGCGATCGGCCAAGGTACTTTTACCATGGTCAATATGGGCGATAATACAGAAATTACGGATATTTTTCATACTCTTCTTGTCGAATAGGCAAAAATAATCTTTTCCACTCAGACTACAAGTTTTTTGAAAAATATTTATAAAAAGTATTTTATTAAGACTTAAGCAATTATTTGATAAAAAAGAGAGTTGATTAATTGAAATATTTACTAAAAATAGTATTTAATGAATAATTTTTAACTGAAATAGTGCGTAAATAGTAACTACACCTTAACATAAATTTTCTTTTGATCTAACCAATAAGCCAAAGCCCAAAAGAATGCTAAGAAGATAAGCGAATAAACAAACGATCCGATTTCTGGAATTCCAGGAAGTTTCGCACAAATGTTTTCATAAAACCAAGTCAAAGGAGAAATGTATTTGATTTCGTCTTGATTGGTAAATCCATTTTCGATTCGGATTAATCCTAATAAACGTGGAAATAAACCACTAAATGCAAAAATGAATAATGGATTTTTTCCGAATACATCAAAGAATTTCATCACACCATTTTTGATGTTCAAAATTTCGATGAACCAAATCATTGTTGCAATTGTTAATAATGACAATCCTGTTGTATGAATAACGTATGAGCTACTCCAAATCTTTTTGTTGTACGGAAAATCTAATTGCCAAAAATAACCTAATAGCAAAGCAATTACCCCTAAAACAAATAAACCTGCTACTAATCTAAAATTGGGTTGATTGGTTTCGGGTAAAGATTTATTTAACCATTTCATATTACCTTGTTTATTGATGAAAATGCCAGTTAAATAGCCCAATAAAACTTGAGGAATCGCATTGATGGTACTGTAAATACCTTCTGGATCAAATGGAATCGATTCACCTTTGTAAATATGTGCTAAACCTAAAATATGGGTATCGATTTTTGTTCCGATTAACCCTTCGATAGAATAAGGGTCAATACCGCCTAAAAATTTTGTCAATAACCAATAGCCAACTAAGATGATACCTGAAATCCAAAGAACCATTTTTTCTTTAAAGTAAAAAGCAATAACAGAAGCAAAAAAATAGGCAATAGCGATTCGTTGTAAAACACCCATTATTCGAACGCCACTTTCTTCAGAATCTTTCCAGGCCTTAAAAATAAGTTCGTTATTCTCCCATTTAAAAAACGGAAACCAATTGATAAAAAGTCCAATTAGAAAGATAAGGATACTTCGTTTAATGACTTTTTTCCAGAATTCGCTTTGCGGTTGTTGTTTGAATCGTGGAATTACAAAAGCCATTGCATTGCCTACTGCAAATAAAAAGAAAGGAAAGACCAAATCGGTTGGTGTACATCCGTGCCATTGTGCATGTTCTAAGGGATCAAACATAAAGGACCACGTGCCAGGATTATTCACTAAAATCATTAAAGCGACCGTAGCGCCACGAAAAACGTCCAATGAATAATATCGAGTTGTTTTCATTTCTTTTGTATTAATATTTTTAAAGATATATATTTTTTGAAGTATTTAGTAATTCGAGTTTAGAATTTATCCTACAATAATCCTTACCTTTAATTTAAATTTAAAAAAAACAATCTAATAAGAATAAGTATGAGAACTGAGTCAGATTTATTAGGAGAGTTACAACTTCCTGAAACGGCTTATTATGGAGTACAAACACAACGTGCAATTAATAATTTTAAAATTTCGAACAACTATTTAGCACATTACCCTGAATTTATTAAAGCGTTAGGTGTAGTGAAATTAGGTGCAGCGCAAGCTAATCATGAGTTGGGAGTTTTATCAAAAGATATATATGATGCGATTTCTTTTGCATCGAACGAGCTGATTGCAGGAAAATATACGGATCAATTTCCGATTGACATGATTCAAGGTGGTGCTGGAACTTCTACGAATATGAATGCAAACGAAGTGATTGCAAATATTGCGTTAGAACATTTAGGAAAACAAAAAGGAGAATATCAATTTTGTTCACCAAATGATCATGTAAATTTATCACAATCCACAAACGACGCTTATCCTACTGCGTTGAAATTAGCTTTGTTTAACATGAATAAACCATTGGTTGAAGCATTAACAAAACTGGCAGAGTCATTTAATAAAAAAGCCAAAGAATTTGAACAAGTCATTAAGATGGGACGCACACAATTGCAAGATGCAGTTCCGATGACATTAGGTCAAGAATTTGAAGGTTTTGCAACTACATTAAACAAGGAAGTTCAGAATTTAGATCGTATCACTACTGATTTATTGGTCATTAATATGGGAGCAACAGCAATCGGAACTGGTTTGAACGCCGTTCCAGGTTATGCACAATTGTGTACAACAAAGATTGCAGAAATCATGAAGGAAGAGGTGATATTGGCAGATAATTTAGTGGAAGCAACTTCTGATACGAGTGCCTTTGTAGATTATTCTTCTGCTTTAAAACGTCTTTGTGTAAAATTATCTAAAATTTGTAATGATTTACGATTACTAACTTCAGGGCCAAGAGCAGGTTTATTCGAAATTAATCTACCTCCAAAACAGCCAGGATCTTCGATTATGCCAGGAAAAGTAAATCCGGTTATTCCAGAAGTGGTGAATCAGGTTTGTTTTAAAGTGATTGGAAATGATTTGACAATTACAATGGCAGCAGAAGCTGGTCAATTGCAATTAAATGTAATGGAGCCAATTATAGGTTTTTCGATTATGGAGTCAATTCAATATCTTACAAATGCAATGGATACATTGCGTGTGGAATGTGTGGATGGAATTACTGCAAATGCGGAACATCTGAAAAATGAAGTGCAAAATAGTATTGGAATTGTTACAGCACTAAATCCGTATATTGGATATAAAGCAAGTACAAAAATAGCGAAAGAAGCTTTAGAAACTGGTGGAAGTGTCTATCAATTGGTTTTAGATCATGGTTTGTTGTCTAAAGAACGATTAGATGAGATCCTTGATCCTAAAAATATGCTTGGACCACATACTTAGAAGTTGTGAGCCAAAAGTTATGAGTAATGAGTTTTGAAAAAGATAATAATGAAACCTTCGAATCTTCTAAAAATAGAAACATTAAACGATGAATGGTTAGATAAGGATATGGTTATTTTACATGCTTGTTTTCAGATTCTATCCGATTGTATTGAAAAAGAAAATTTGTTTACAGGGCATGTAGATTGGACATTTGATGATGAACATAAAAATGCAAAAAACGAAATCGAGAATTTATATAATTGGTGGAATAAACGTAAGCTTGATAACAATAATTTAGAAGATCTTCAATACGAGGAAGATAATAAAATGTTGAAGAAGTTAATAGAGTTTAGACAATATCTTTGGACTTAATTTTAATTAAAAATTATGAGTAATGAGTTTTGAAAAACTTATTACTCATAACCTAAAACTTATTTAAAATCCATGTAAGCTCACATCATCAGTCGAAAGTATGTTTACTTTCTTACCCATTTTTTTCTGAATAATTTTGAAATGATGCAAATCTTCTTCGGTGATTAAACTAATTGCTTTTCCGTTTGCATTTGCACGACCAGTACGTCCAATTCGGTGTACATAATCTAAAGGTGAACGAGGTAATTCGTAATTAATTACAATTGGTAAACCTTCGATATGAATTCCGCGTCCAATCAAATCTGTGGCAACCAAAACGCGAACATCTCCTAATTTAAAATCTTCTAAATTATCCATTCTCGCACCTTGCGATTTTTTGCTGTGAACAGCCATTGCAGGAATTTTATTCTTTTTTAGTTTTTCAACCAAATTGTCAGCTGTACGAGTCGAAGAAACAAAAATCAACACTTGTTCTAAGTTTTCAGATTTGATTAAATAGCGTAAAAAAGGACCTTTTGTTTCGGCATCAACTTTATAAGCTACTTGTTCTATTTGCTCTAAATCAACTTCTTGCTTTTTAATTTCAACAACAATTGGATTGATATTTAAAGTTGATTTGATTTCATCAATTTTATCATTTAAAGTTGCTGAAAAAAGAACCGATTGTTTCTTTTTCGGAACACTTTTTAAGATTCTATTCATTTCATCTCCAAACCCCATCTGAAACATTTTGTCCGCTTCATCAATTACCAAATATTGCAATTGGTCTAACGATAACGCATTATGATCCATTAAATCCAATAAACGACCAGGGGTTGCTATCAAAATTTCTGTTCCATACAAATTCTTCATCTGTGGATTAATCGAAGTTCCACCATATACAGCCTGTGTTTGTACTTCGCGGCGTAAAGCAGTTTGTAGACCAGCAAATGTTTGTTCAATTTGAACAGCTAATTCGCGTGTAGGAACTAAAATTAGAGCTTTTACAAAACGTGATTTTTCGTACGATTGATGTTGAATTTTTTGTAACAAAGGTGCAACAAAACACAATGTTTTTCCAGATCCTGTTTTTGCAATTCCCATTACATCTTTTCCTTTTAAAATAGACGGAATAGTCTCAGTTTGAATTTCAAAAGGTTTTAAAAATCCAAGTATTGTAATGGCTTTTGAGAGATATGGTGATAATCCTAAATTTTCGAATGACATAAATTGATATAAGGTTACAAAGGTAAAGATTAAATCTGAATGATATTTTAAGAATATATTGCTGTTTCATCATTTTTGATCAAGATGAAATTGAAGGATTTAAAATCAATTCTGAAATATTTCTATAAATGATTTTAGAATCGAATCTATTTATTGAAAATTAAATTAAAAACAGAAATAATTTCGGTTTAAAACTTGATAAAAATCTTTTAGCTTAATAAAACTATCTTTAAATTTGAATCTTATGAAAAAAGATCAGTCTAAGATAATTCGTGAGCAAGCGCCAAGATCTGCTACTCGCGAGCATTCAGTTCCATTATATTTAACCTCAAGTTTTATTTTTGATAGTGCAGAACAAGGTCGTGCTATTTTTGTAGAAGAGGAGGAAGGTATGGTTTATTCGCGTTATGCAAATCCAAATACAACAGAGTTTATTAATCGCGTTTGTGTGTTAGAAAAAGCAGATGCTGGTTTAGCGTTCGCATCAGGGATGGCAGCTGTTTTTGCTTCGTTTGCTTCTTATATTAAAAGTGGTGATCATATTGTGTCAAGTCGTGCTATTTTTGGTTCGACACATCAATTAATTACACAACTATTTCCTCGTTGGGGCGTAACCTATACCTATGTTGAAACGCCAAATATCGAAGATTGGGAAAAAGCAATTCAAGCGAATACCAAAATTGTCTTTTTAGAATCGCCTTCTAATCCTGGTTTGGAATTATTCGATTTAGAAGCTTTAGCAAAAATAAAAGAGAAACATCCACATGTTATTTTTGCCATTGACAACTGTTTTGCAACACCATATTTACAACAACCTTTAGAGTTTGGATTCGATTTATCTATTCATTCAGCAACAAAATATATGGATGGACAAGGTCGAGTTTTAGGTGGTGTTGTGATAGGAAAGCAAGATTTGATTAATGAAATGATGTTTTTTATTCGTCATACTGGTCCTGCAATGTCTGCTTTTAATGCGTGGACAATTTCTAAAAGTTTAGAAACGTTACCTCTTCGTATGGATCGTCATTGTGAAAATGCTTTGGCTTTGGCAGAGGCGTTAGAAAGTAACCCTGAAATTGAAGCTGTAAAATACCCTTTTTTACCCTCTCATCCGCAATATGAATTAGCGAAAAAACAAATGAAAGGAGGTGGTGGAATTGTAACCTTTGAAGTAAAAGGAGGAAAAGAACGTGCGTTCAAATTTATAGATGCATTGAAAATGATTTTGTATACTTCAAATTTAGGAGATTCGAGATCGATAGCGACACACCCGGCTACAACAACTCATGCGAAATTATCAGATGCCGAACGTGCAGAGTTAGGGATTATGCCAGGCTCGATACGATTATCTGTTGGATTAGAAGATAAAATAGATATTATCGAAGATATACTACAAGCATTAGAAAAAACGAAATAAGATTTGTTGATAGACAAAAAAAGCCTCGCATTGCGAGGCTTTTCTATTATGATAGATGAAAATTCTATTATTTCACTTCTTCGAAGTCTACGTCTTCAACACCGTCATTTTTTGCTTGACCTTGATCAGCACCAGGCTGAGCTTGTGCACCACCTTGTTGACCTTCGTTCATTGCAGCATAAATTTCTTGTGAAGCAGCATTCCAAGCTGTGTTTAATTTTTCCATAGAAGCATCAATTGCAGCAACGTCTTGAGCAGCATGAGCAGATTTAACTTCTGTTAAAGCTTCTTCAATTGGTTGTTTTTTGTCAGCAGGGATTTTATCTCCGTACTCAGTCAATTGTTTTTCTGTTTGGAAAATTAACGCATCAGCAGCATTTACTTTTTCAATTTTTTGCTTTGCTTCTTCGTCTTTAGCAGCATTCTCTTGTGCTTCTTTTTTCATTCTTTCGATATCAGCATCAGATAATCCAGATGAAGCTTCAATTTTGATTGATTGCTCTTTTCCAGTTCCTTTATCTTTTGCAGAAACACTTAAGATACCATTCGCATCAATATCAAATGTTACTTCAATTTGAGGAACACCACGTTGTGCTGGTGGGATATCTACTAAGTCAAAACGTCCGATTTCTTTGTTATCGTTGAATAATGGACGCTCTCCTTGACCAATTCTTAAAGTTACTGCTGGTTGATTGTCAACTGCAGTTGAGAAAACTTCAGATTTTTTAGTTGGGATAGTTGTATTCGATTCAATTAATTTAGTGAAAACACCTCCTAAAGTTTCGATACCTAAAGATAATGGTGTAACGTCTAATAATAATACGTCTTTTACATCACCTGTTAATACACCTCCTTGGATAGCTGCACCAATTGCAACAACCTCGTCTGGATTAACTCCTTTAGATGGTTTTTTACCAAAGAATTTTTCTACTTCTTCTTGGATTCTTGGGATACGAGTAGATCCACCAACTAAAATAACCTCGTCGATATCTGAGATTGATAAACCTGCATCAGATAGCGCTTTTTTACAAGGCTCCATAGAACGACGAACTAAATCTTCTGTTAACTGATCAAATTTAGAACGAGTTAAAGTTTCTACTAAGTGTTTTGGTCCTGTTTCGTTTGCTGTAACGTAAGGTAAGTTAATTTCTGTTTGAGCAGAAGAAGATAATTCGATTTTTGCTTTTTCAGCAGCTTCACGTAAACGTTGTAAAGCCATTGCATCTTTTTTCAAATCTACACCTTCTTTCGCTTGGAATTCAGAAGCTAACCAATTGATGATAGCATCATCAAAATCATCACCTCCTAAGTGCGTATCACCATTTGTAGATAATACTTCGAATACACCGTCTCCTAATTCTAGGATAGATACGTCAAAAGTACCACCACCTAAATCGTAAACAACGATTTTTTTATCTGAGTTTGCTTTGTCTAATCCGTAAGCTAATGCAGCTGCAGTAGGCTCGTTAATAATACGTTCTACTTTAAGACCTGCAATTTCACCAGCTTCTTTAGTTGCTTGACGTTGTGCATCGTTAAAATAAGCAGGAACTGTAATTACCGCTCTTGATACTTCTTGTCCTAAATAATCTTCAGCAGTTTTTTTCATTTTTTGTAAAATCATTGCTGAGATTTCTTGTGGTGTATAGTTACGTCCATCAATGTCAACTGCTGGCGTATCATTGTTTCCTTTTACAACTGAATAAGGAACACGACCGATTTCATTTGCATCATTGATAAATTTAGTTCCCATGAAACGTTTAATAGAATAAATCGTTTTCTTTGGGTTTGTTACAGCTTGACGTTTTGCTGAATCACCAACTTTAATTTCACCTCCTTCTACGAATGCTACGATAGATGGAGTTGTTCTTTTACCTTCTGCATTTGGAATTACAACTGGCTCGCTTCCTTCCATTACAGAAACACAAGAGTTCGTTGTACCTAAGTCGATTCCGATTATTTTGCTCATATTGTTTAGTTATATTTTATATTATTAATTTATTTTAAACGTTTTTATACTTCATGATAGTGAAGTTATATCCGTAATAGTCAATCTCTGTGCCAACATAAAAAAGAATGACATCTGATAAAATCAAATGTCATGTTGTCAGATTATGAAGAATAAATTGGGTTGAAGCAGAATAAATCGTCAGTTTTAGGTTGATAAATTGTCAGTGTTCACAAAACTATAAACCGCAAGTTTTAGCACGATCTCTCTAATCTTTTTTATTGATAAGTTGCAAAATATTTTCTAAATCAGTTTTTTCATCCGCATATTTCGCTTTCATATCATTTGGCATTCGGTTGTAATACGTCAATGCTTTTTCACCAAATTGTTTAATGTAAAAATTACTTAATGTAGGAATGTTTGGAAACCGTTTATGAAAAATCATTTCTGTATAAGCTTGCCATTCGCGCTCTTCTCGCAATTCGATTTGATTATCACCTGAACGTTGATATATATGTATCATTTCGTGCATCAATAAATTGGAGATTAAACTCAAATCAAAATCTAAAATATTGCGTGGAACATGAATACTTATTCCTGTTGATTCGTTTCCTTCCGCTGTTAATAACAATCCTTTCGGTTCTATTTCTTCTCGAAAATTAAAACCAGTAAAAGCACTATGGTTTAAATTCAATTCATCCAAAATTTCGTACAAAGCTTCAACTATTAATTGATTATTTTTTAGATAATTTATTCTTTCCGTAAATTTTTCTGTAATCATAGATTTTTCGCTTATTTATCAAATATATAATCTTATTTTTGATATGTTTTAAAAATGACTATGAAGAAATTAGTACTATTGCTTGGCTTGATATCGATGACAACACATGCACAAGTTCTTAATCACAAAAAAGAGTTTACACGACAAGATTCCCTTCGCGGAACCAATAACGAATTCAGAAATTGGTGGGATGTTAAACACTATAAAGTAAGCGTAGAACCCGATTTTAAATCGAAATTTATCAAAGGAAAAACAACCATTACTTTTGATAAAACGGCGCCTCAGAAATCAGATTTAATTCAAATTGATTTACAAGAACCAATGATTGTTTCGGCTGTAAAATTGAATGGAAAGAAAATTTATGATTTTAAGCGTGATGGTAATGTGTACTTTATTCATGTCGGAAAAAACATCAAGAATACTTCGAATGATTTAGAATTAGAATATTCTGGAAATCCAATTGTAGCAAAAAAAGCACCATGGGATGGCGGTTGGATTTTTGAAAAAGATAAAAAAGGTCGTGATTGGATGACTGTGGCTGTACAAGGTTTGGGTGCAAGTGCTTGGTTTCCGAACAAAGATTATTTAGGTGATGAGCCTGATAATGGAATGGAATTGGAAATTATCACACCTCATGATTTAGTTGGTGTAGGAAATGGACGATTAGTTTCTAAGCAAGAAAAAAATGGAAAAACGACTTCTACTTGGAAAGTTGTTAACCCAATTAATAATTATAATATTGTCCCATACGTAGGGAATTATGTCAATTTTAAAGATACTTACAATGGCGAAAATGGTCAATTGGATTTAGATTATTATGTATTAGATTATAACATTGATAAAGCTAAATCACAGTTCGAACAAGCTAAAATGATGTTAAAAAGTTTTGAACATTGGTTTGGACCTTATGCTTTTTACGAAGATTCGTTCAAGATTGTAGAAACTCCACATTTGGGAATGGAACATCAATCTGGAATTGCGTACGGAAATAAATTCGAGAATGGGTATTTAGGGCGCGATTTATCAGGTTCTGGTTGGGGACTAAAATGGGATTTTATTATCGTTCACGAAGCTGGTCACGAATGGTTCGGAAATAATATAACAGAGAAAGATGTTGCAGATATGTGGATTCATGAATCGTTTACAGCTTATTCTGAAACCTTATTTACAGAAACATTTCATGGGAAAGAAGCAGGAAGCGAATATGTACGTGGAACAAGAAATGCAATCCAAAATGATAGTCCAATAATCGGAGTATATGGTGTCAATCAAGAAGGAAGTGGTGACATGTACTACAAAGGCGCAAATATGATTCATACGTTGAGAACTTGGATGAATGATGACGAAAAATTTAGACAACTATTACGAGGTTTGAACAAAGAGTTTTATCATCAAACGGTGACAACAGAACAAATCGAAAATTATATTGCCAAATATTCTGGATTAAATTTGACTGCTTTTTTCAATCAATATTTAAGAACTGTCAAAGTTCCTACGTTAGAATTAAGAGAAAATGGTAACAAAGTAGAATATAGATATACGAATGTGGTGGGTGGATTTGCAATGCCTTTGCGTTTGAAAGATTCTGACATTACAATCAATCCAACATCAAATTGGCAAACGATTAATCATTCAACAATTACAAAAACGAGTGATGTAACGATTAATCCAAATTATTATATTGAAGTTAGTAAATCGTAAATCGTACTTCGAAAAACTTAATTCATAAAATATTCCAATAAATATCATCGGTTATTGAACGATGATATTATAAATTTGTCACATGAAAAAATACATTGCATACGCAATCTTATCAGGATTATTGTTAACAGCAGGCTGGCCGTCACATGGTTTTCCATTGTTGTTATTTATAGGATTTGTGCCCTTGATGTTGGCAGAACATCAAATAACGCAGCGCGCAGAATTCAAGAAAAAAGGACGTAAGATTTTTGGACTTTCATATTTAGCCTTTTTTATTTGGAATGCAATTGTAATTTGGTGGTTGCATTATGCGCAAGAAACCAATGCGAATGGAGATTTACAAAATTCGTGGAGTGCTTATTTAATTCCAGTTTTCGCGAATTCGTTATTTATGTCAATTGTTTTTCAACTGTATCATGTTGTTAAAACAAAAGCAGGAAATTTGTACGGCTTAGTTTTTCTTCCAGCCATTTGGATGAGTTTTGATAAACTAACATTGAATTGGGAATTGACTTGGCCATGGTTTAACCTTGGAAATGGTTTTGCAAAATATCACGAATGGGTACAATGGTACGAATACACAGGAACTTTTGGTGGAGCACTTTGGATATGGATCGTAAATATTATTGTGTTCTATTATTTAACAGCTTACATCAATAAAAAAGAAATTAAATATTTAAACAAATTAGGTATTTATGCAGGATTATTAATTGCTGTTCCAATTGGTTTATCTTATATAATGTATGCAAATTACGAGGAAAAAGGAAAAGCGCTTGATGTGTTGATTCTTCAACCAGATCTTGATCCTTACAATGAAAAATACATGAAAGATGGATTACAGATTTATGACGAATTGAAGCAATTGGCACTGAAGAATATTCAACCAAAAACTCAATTTGTTGTTGCGCCAGAAACAGCTGTTCCAGGTTCTTCTGCACTTATTTTTGACAATATGTATGATGATTTAATTGTACAAGATATTCAACAATGGACAAGTACGAAGAACGATTTACATTTCGTAACAGGTGCATCAATCATGCGAATTTATCCTATGTCGTCTTTAGCATCAGAAACGGCATCAGTTATGAAAGATGGAATAACGTGGTATGATGCCTATAATTCGGCTTTACAGATAGGAGGAAACGACTCGATCGAAGTATATCATAAGAGTAAATTAGTGCCTGGAGTAGAAATTTTTCCATATCGTAACTATTTAATGCCAATTATTGGAGAATTTATGCTTAACTTTGGCGGCACAACAAAAACGTTGGGGGTTCAACCTCATCGTTCTGTTTTCAAGAATAATACAAACACCGCTACTGTTGCTCCGGTTATATGTTACGAATCTATTTACGGAGACTATACAACAGAATATGTGAGAGAAGGTGCTAATGTTATATTCACAATGACCAACGATTCTTGGTGGGGCTCTACCGATGGTCATCGTCAATTACTATTATATGGTAATTTGAGAGCTATTGAAAATAGACGCGCTATTGTTAGATCTGCAAACTCAGGTATTTCGGCTTTCGTTAATCAGCGAGGAGATATAATGAAGTCATTACCATATGGAGAGCAGGGTGCCTTAAATGGTACAATTTTAATGAATAGTGAATTAACGTTTTATACAAAGTATGGTGACGTCATCGCAAGAATAGCACTATTGGTAATGGGAATTATCTTAGCTTATACACTTGCGCAGAAGTTGTTATACAAACAAAATAAGAAGAAAATATAAAATTAATAACCTAAAGAGTTGTATAAGTAATATTTAATTTGTTACTTTGCACTCCGTTTAAAATAGGACAATACAAAATAAGATGTCAAACATTTGTCAAATTACAGGTAAGAGAAGATTAGTAGGAAACAATGTTTCTCACGCTAATAATAAAACAAAACGCACTTTTGAAGTGAATTTGTTCAAAAAGAAATTTTTTATGCCAGAAGCTGGTGAGTGGATTACTTTAAAAGTTTCTGCACACGGTTTAAAAACAATCAACAAGTTAGGAGTTGATGAGGCTGTTAGACGTGCACGTAAAGAAGGTTTAATCAAATAATTTAAGACACCATGGCAAAAAAAGGAAACAGAGTACAGGTTATTTTAGAATGTACAGAGCATAAAGAAAGTGGTATGCCAGGAATGTCTCGTTATATCACAACTAAAAACAAAAAGAATACTCCAGATCGTATTGAGTTGAAAAAATACAACCCAGTATTGAAAAAGTATACAGTTCATAAGGAGATCAAATAATAAAATTTTAGACGATGGCAAAAAAGACAGTAGCAACCCTACAAACAGGGTCTAAAAAAATGACCAAAGTAATCAAAATGGTAAAATCTCCTAAATCTGGAGCTTACGTATTTGTTGAAAAAGTAGTTAACGCTGACGATACTGATGCGTTCTTCGCAAAATAATTGTTAGCTTAATAGAAAATATTAAGGTTAATAGAGCTGCTCTTTTGGGCGGCTTTTTTATTTCCTTATATTTTATGTATCTTCGTACAAAATTTTAAAGAAATTTAGCTTTTAATGAGTTGGTTCAAAAAGATATTAGGTAAAGAAAGCAAAGAAAAATTAGATGAAGGTTTAGAGAAATCTAAAACTTCTTTGTTTGATAAAATTAGTCGTGCTGTTGTTGGGAAATCAAAAGTAGACGATGAGGTTTTAGACGACTTAGAAGAAGTCTTAATTTCTTCTGACGTTGGAGTAGAAACAACAATCAAAATTATTCGTCGAATAGAAGAACGAGTAGAACGTGATAAATATGTTTCGACTTCCGAATTAGATAAGATTCTACGCGAAGAAATTGCGGGTTTACTTTCTGAAAATAATATCGAAGATACAAATGGTTTTGCTATCCCTAAAAAAGACGTTCCCTATGTAATTATGGTAGTCGGCGTTAACGGAGTAGGTAAAACAACGACGATTGGTAAATTGGCTTCTCAATTCAAATCACAAGGCTTAAAAGTAGTACTTGGTGCGGCGGATACGTTTCGTGCGGCAGCTGTCGATCAGTTAGTGATTTGGTCAGAGCGTGCAGGTGTGCCAATTGTAAAACAAGCGATGGGTTCAGACCCTGCTTCGGTTGCATTTGATACCATTCAGTCAGCAGTTGCACAAAATGCAGATGTTGTGTTGATTGATACAGCAGGGCGTTTGCATAATAAAGTCAACTTGATGAACGAGTTAACAAAAATAAAACGCGTGATGCAAAAGGTTATTCCAGATGCTCCTCACGAGGTTTTGTTGGTGTTAGATGGTTCGACAGGTCAAAATGCGTTTGAGCAAGCAAAACAATTTACACAAGCAACAGAAGTTTCGTCTTTAGCTGTCACAAAATTAGATGGAACAGCAAAAGGTGGAGTGGTGATTGGTATTTCTGATCAATTCCAGATTCCAGTAAAATACATCGGTGTTGGTGAAGGAATCAATGATTTACAAGCATTCA
>NZ_CALGVK010000094.1:0-8857 GCF_937930195.1 uncultured Empedobacter sp. | reverse complement strand
GAAAGCGAACCAATTAGATTTATCTTTAAAGATCAGTATGATACAAAATCTTATACACGAGATATTTTATATGTGAAAGGAAATTTAATTGGCGAAATTATTCATATTTTTATTGTTCATTTGCCTTCTAAAATTGATAAAGAAGTCAATCAATTAAAACGTCAACATATTTTAAAAACGATTCGAAAAAGAATTAACGATTTGTTAACCGAAAATTATTCGGCAAAAATTGTTGTGATGGGAGATTTTAATGATTCTCCAACAAATTCTGACTTAATTGATGAATTGGATACTCGTTCTAAACAAGAAGAAATAAGCAGAAACGAATTATTCAATCCAATGGTCAGTCTACAATCGTATAAAAGAGGTTCTATGATCTTTAAAAAGCAATGGATGTTATTTGATCAGCAACTTTTCTCGCAAGGATTTTTAACTTCACAATCAAATTTAGAATACATCAAAACAGCTATTTTTGATGCGAATTTTCTGAAGAATAGTGGCGGGAAATCAAGCGGTTTGCCATTTAGAACTTTTGTTGGTGGAAAATATTTCGGTGGATATAGCGATCATTTTCCCGTTTATACCATTTTAAAATATTAAATTTGTAGCGGTTTAATTTTAGAAAAGGTGAGAATCCACGAAAATGGTCAAGTAGAGATTGATGGAATTGATAAATTGATTCTGAATGCTTTTATGGATGACGCTAATATTCCTGTGTCACAATTGGCAAAAGAATTAGGAATATCAAATACAGCGGTTCATCAACGTATAAAGAAGTTAGAAAATTCGGGTGTGATTAATTCGACAAAAGTTATCGTTAATCCATCTATTTTAGGATATTCTACAATGTCTTTTGTTGGGGTTTTTATGGATAAACCTTCATCTTATAAATTAGTCGTTAAAGCTTTGGAAGAAATTCCAGAAGTGGTCGAAGCTCATTTTACAACGGGAAATTATGGGATTTTCTTGAAAATTCTGAGTCGTGATAACCTTCATTTAATGAATGTTTTGAACAAGAAAATTCAGCAAATTGATGGTGTAACGCGAACAGAAACAATCATTTCGTTGGAGCAACCGATAGATAGACAAATAAAACTTTAATATACAAAGATGAATATTAATCAATATTTAGACTCGACGTATCTTAAAACGCCTGAACAAGCAGGTATTTCGAATTCTGATACATTAGATATGGTGCACCAATTGGCGCAAGAAGCCATAGATAATCAGATTTATGCGGTGATGATTCGTCCTGATTATGTACGATCAGTTCGTGAATTATTGGATGAGAAAAAATCGAAAGTTGTTTTGGGAACTGTAATTGGTTTTCCAGAGGGAAATTACGATTTGAATGAAAAGTTGAGAGAAGCGCAAAAAGCGATTGCAGATGGAGCTGATGAATTAGATTTTGTAGTGAACTACGAAGCGTTCAAAAAAGGTGAAATTGATAAAGTAAGAGAGGAAGTAGAATCTGCTACTTCAGTAGCTTTACGTGAAGGTAAAGTTGTAAAATGGATTATAGAAACTGCTGCTTTATCGGACGAACAAATTGTTGAAATTACGCAACTTATTCGTGATATTGTTTTGAATAAAATTGGAGATGAATACGCATCAAAAGTATTCGTTAAATCTTCGACTGGTTTTTATAAAACAGACAATGGAGAACCAAATGGTGCAAACGAACATGTAATTAAATTAATGCTTGAAAATTCAGGTTCGCTTCCAGTGAAAGCTTCTGGCGGAGTTCGCACAACAGAAGAAGCTGAAAAAATGATCGCTTTAGGCGTGAAAAGAATTGGAACATCGTCTGCTTTAGCGATTGTAAAAGGAGAACAAGGGGCAGAAGGATATTAGAAAATTTCTACATTAAATACGTTTAAAAGTCTCAATATTTATTGAGACTTTTTTTATTCATTAAAAATAAGCTTCCTTTTTTAGTTAATTTCTAAAAATACTTAAATAGCATATTGTATTTCATTATTTTTGGAGCCCTAAAATTATAACTTGATTTATATCAAGTGATTTGATTAAAAATGGTCGTAATTTTGCATAGATAACATTGATAAAATAGTATAGACTTATGTTGTTGAATAGTCGTAATGTTTATAATAATTTGATTTTTGATGTAGGTATAACTGCATTTGAATTGAATGATATCCTACAAATAGAGGAATTGAGAAAAGAGTTATCCGTTGATGAGTATTTTGGAATAATCTGGTCTGGTTCTAAAAAATTTGTTCATAAAATAAATGGAAAAGAATATTCGATTCCTAAAAACCATTTTCTTTTTATAGCTCCCAATATCTCTCAAGAATTTGTGAAACAAACTACTCGTACTGATGCTTATTATATTGTTTTTAAACAAGAATTTTATTCGAAATCAATCGAAGAAAACTTGAAGTTAGAAAATTCTACACTTTTTTCGCGAGATATTATAAATATTGTTGAGAATACAATTTGTTCTGCGCCAATTTTTGAGGCTAATTATTTGCAATATTTCTTTACTGCATTCGAAAATGAATTAGATATGAAGCTTGCTCATAATCTTTTGGAACGTATTATTATCAATGGTCAAATGGAAACATTTGATATGCAGAGCCAATTTATACAAGATGATTTTGATGTAGAGTTGGCAACTAAATTCAAAAAACTTTTGCAAGAAAATGTCAATGAAAACAAACAAGTATCTTTTTACATTGATAAACTTTTTATTACAAAAAGAAGGTTAGATAAAGCAACTCAAATCGTTTTTGGAAAAACAGCAAAAGAAATGATTGTTGAAGAATTGATGAAAAATGCAAAGATTTTATTAGTCAACTCAAAAATGTCAATAAAAGACATTGCGCTGGAACTCAATTTCCTCCAAGAGACCAATTTTACGGCGTTTTTCAAAAAAAATACTGGGATTTCTCCGACTAAATTCAGACAAAGTACTCCGAATTAAATAGTTAGAAATGTCGTTTTTCATCATCTTTTGGTATGATTTAATCTTTTAAGAACAAAAACAACTTCTACATTTGCAATCGCATTTGAGAATAACCAATCTTAAATATATAAACTACCAGATTATTTAACAAATATTTTTTAATAAATTTTTAACAAATTATAAAATGATGAAAAAATTAGCATTTATTTTAACGATTTTCTGTGCATTAGTTTCTGGAATGGCTTTAGCTCAAAAAACAGCTTCAGCAACATTGAATGTAAAATTATACCCAATTCAAACTATTCTTATTGGTACTGATAATACAGTTAACTTAGAATATCAAACAAAAGAAGATTATTCTAACGGTGTTACAAAAACTATGAACGACCACTTAATTGTATATAGTACTGGTGGTTTTGCTGTAAAAGTAAAATCTGAAAATGAAAACTTAGTTTTTACAAAAGGTTCTACAACAGATAACATTGCAGCTAATACAATTAATTTACAAGCGACTTTAGGTACTGGAAATGTATTAAATTCATCTTCTTTCAGTAAAGTTGTTTTAGATAAATCAGACAAAAACTTGATTTCTAGTACAGTTGGTGGTACAGATTTAAAATTCAACGTTGCGTATAACGGAAAAGGAAACAACGATTATGTAAACAAATATTATAATGTTGAGAATCCTAACGTGTATACAACTACTGTAACTTACACAATAGAAGCACAATAATATAAAAAAATAGGAAGTGGTATTGAAAAATATCACTTCTGTTTTGCTTATGAAAGTTCTTCGTTTTTTAACAATCGTTTCTTTTTTAGCATTAATCATTTCAACTAAGATTAGTGCACAATCAGGTATTTCTGTAAGTCCACCAAGGACTTATTTTGCGTTAAATCCTGGTGAGTCTGAGCGTAAAAAGATTTTGGTAACCAATGTAAGCGATGTGCATACATTAGAGTTGTCTGTTTCTTTTAAGGATTGGAAGTATGATGAATTTGGAGCTAATGTAGTTTCTGAAATCAATACTTTGCCAACAAGTAATGCAAACTGGATTACAGTTTTACCAAGTAATACATTTACACTTTTGCCAAGAGAATCGAAAGAAATAGAAGTTCTGATGCAAGTTCCAGAAAAGATAAATGCAGAAAGTGTGCATACTACGATGATGTACATTACGCAAACAAATCCGATTGCTGGACAAAACAAAAGTGGAGAAAATATTAAAATTTCCATTCGTACAGGTGTCAAAATTTATCAACGATTAAATATTGCACGTGATACAAATGTAGAGTTTACAAATTTTGTTTACGATAAAACTGAAAATCGTTTGGTGCTAAATATTTCGAATGAAGGAAATGTTTGGAGTGAAGGAACGATTAGAAATGAAATCATTAATCAAGAAAATGGTCAACAAATAAAATTGCAAGATGCAGTTTTTTATAGTTTACCAAATGATAAAAGAATTGTATATATACCATTGCCAAAGGATTTGCCAAAAGGTTCGTATATTGTTACCTCAACTTTAAGTTTTGAGAAAGATGATCAATTGAAAATTGCTGAATTGACGTTCTCAAATGATAAATAATAATTTGTTTCAGAAAATAGTTTCAACAATTACAGTATTGTTGACAATGGCAGTGTCTGCTCAGTTTACGATTAATGCGCACAATAACGGTTGGGTGCAAGTAAATGGAAGTAGCGGAGTTACGGCGACTAATATTGTGGCTGTAGAAATGCACATGTCTGGTGCTTTAAATTATAAAAATTGGTCTTTAGTTGCGCGTGTTGTTTCGCCTATTGTAAATTCTCAGAAAAAAGAATTTCCTGTCGATAAACTGAAATTGAAATTCAATAATTATACAACTTCTCAATATTATTCAGAGAATTATCCTACGCTAAATCAATTAGGAGTTATTCAGAATAACATTGCGATGAGTTTTTCTCCAAATTATTTTATCCGAAGTTCACCTTTAACAATTGCAACACCAGTAGGAAAATATGGTGCAATTGTCTTGAATTATGATATTGTGATTGATGCAGGAACATATCTAAATCCTCTGAAATCATGGAATAATTATCCTATTCAATTAGAGTTTTCTTTATTAAATGAATTTGGAACCGTGATTGGAACAAGTCTTTTTTCGATTGAAATGCAAATTAGTCCAAACGGAAATTACGAACCAGTTCAAACGCTTTCTATTGCGGTCGATGGTTCTGCTGTAAATGGAGAATTGGTTTTCAACACGATACAAGATTATAAAAATGGTGTGAAGAAAGAATATCAAAACGGCTTAATTGTTTCTTCTGATACAGCTTACGATATTCAAGTTTCGTCGCTTAATCAATATTTACAATCGAGTGATGCCCAGAATTTGGAATTAAATTCAATCAATGTTCAGATAAAAGACACCGAAACAAATAATCTTTCTAAGGTTATAAAACTTTCAAATTACAATCAATCATTGATGACGAATAGTTCTAAAACAGCTTCAAAAAAGTATAATATTATTTATTCTACAACTCCGTCGGATAATAAAATTTTGAATAGCAAACCTGGGAATTATTCAACTTCTTTGTTGTACACGATTACACCTTTGTAAAACAATATGTTCTTTTCAATCAATTATTTTCGGAGCGTATTTTTTATTCTGCTTATGCTTGTTAGCGGACAAAATTTGCGTGCTCAAACAATAAATAACGGATTGAAATTTAGTACAATAAAAGAAGTTAAATTAGAAGATAGCAACAACTTTTCTGTTATTCTTCAATTAGAAAATACAACCAATGATACGATAAATGCTCGTCTGGCACTTAAAATCCCTTCGGCTATAAGATCGTATTCGCAAGATAATCTTCAAATAAAAATCAATCCAAACAAGAAGGCTTTTATTCCTATGCAATTTACGGTGAGTAAATCGCAAATGGCTGGAAAATTAGATTTAGAATTCAGTATTATTGATTTTTTAAGTAAAAAAGAAATAGGAAAATCTGTTACTTCAGTTGTTGTTTTGCAAAAGAGAAACATCAAAATTTTTCCTGTCCAGAGTAATATTTTTTACCGTCAAGAAGGAGATTCTATTCATTATGAATTAAAAGTAATGAATATGGGAAATCAAGCCGAAGAAATTTTGTTAACCAATGTACTTCCTGATTTCAGAGGAAGTTATACTTATAATAACAAACGACTTATAGTTGAAGCTTTTCAAGAAAAAATTGTTCGATTTTCTAAATATGTAGACCGAGATATGATGAAAATTGAAAGTTTTCAGGCAAATGTTTCGGGTTATACAACGACCAAAGATTTTGCAGGAAATGTGTTTTTTACCATTCAGAATGCAAGTTCCAATCGTGTGTATATAGATCCAACAATGCTAAATCAGAATTGGACCAATTTTTCTTCAAATTATGTTCGATTAACTGCTCGCGATATTAATTCTGCTAATGCGAATTATAACTTAATGGCTCATCAAGAATTTTCGGTTGGGTTGAATGAATTTGCATATAATATTAATGGAACAACTTGGAATAAGAATCAAGACATGGTTTTGACAGATTCTTGGGTGAAATATCAACGCAAAGACAAAGGAATTTTAATCGGATCAATCAATAACAACGATTTTGATATTCCAGTTAACGGACGAGGAGTGATGTTGTTTAATAATTATGATAAGAATGATAACCGAATTGTAGTCGGAACGGTCGAAAAAAATTACAATTTATTAGATGATTTGACGAACGATGTTTTCAAGAATAGCAACACAACTTTTGCGAATGGACGATTTTTAATAAAAGATAAAAACGAATTAGAAACAACAGCTTTGTTTGATAGAACTTATTCTACAACGAACTTTATTTTGACAAATGGTTACAAATGGGTTACACCAAATAAGTGGAATCATTCAGTGAAATTTGGGTATGGTTTGTCAAAATTTAAAGAGACAAATGATGTTGAAAATTCATTATCGGTTTCTGCAAATGTTTCTGGAACAATTGGTAAATTTGATTTTTATAGTTCCAATTATTACAGCTCAGGATATTATCCGGGGACACGACGTGGAGCATTGTATCTTAATCAGCGTTTTCAACGAACGTTTTCTAAATTTTCGTTGTGGTCTTCGTTAACGGTTACCAATAACAATCCGAAATCTATCGATCCATATTTGATGAATTATACACAAGCGAATGAGTCGAAAGCGTTACGTTTTGAGACGGGTATATCATTCAAATTGGCAAGTCATTTTAATGTTTCGATTTCTCCTAAATTGAATATAGAAAAATCAAATATTCTGAATTATGAGACGTTTAAGTATATGCCGATGGACTTTAAATCAGCTTATTTGAACGGAACATTTACGTGGTTGTCTAATTCTCGTGTGCATCAGTTGGTGTTGAATGCTTTGGGAGGATTTTCTGAGCTAAACGAATTGAGTAAGGTTGATCCAATTGTTTATGGACAATTAACGTGGAATGTGAAAAACTTTCAGTTAAACTCAATTTATCAACGAGGAAGTATGATGATTGCAGAGGTTTATTCGACGAATAATCTAAATCATCAATTAGAACGTTTTACAACTTCGGCGAGTTTTCGTCAAAGCTTTTTTCAGAAAAAATTGAATACGGCAGTTTCTACTTATTATAATATTGACAAAAATTTTGGAAATACCCTAACTTTTGGAGCTTCTGTGGATTATCAACCAATTGATAATTTTATTGTAAGTACACAAGCGAATTTTAGTCATTATGATTCGAAAACTTTTAACAACAAACAAACTTATTTGCAGGTTGGTGTTCAATATAATTTGCCTGCGAAACGCACTGTAACAGATGTAAAAGACGGAACATTAAATTTGTTTGTGTTTTATGATTACAATGCAAATGGTATTTTTGATGAAGGTGATAAAGTGGCTGATAGTCGTAATGTAAAGATAAATGAAACTAACTTTATTACAGATTTGGAAGGTAATATCAAGTATAAAAAAGTTCCATATGGTAATTATTTAATCAAACTTCCTGGACAAAAATGGTTTGCACAAGATTATGCGGTTAATATTAATTCTAAAACGACTTCTATTTCTATTCCAATGCAACAAACTGGTGTTGTGAGAGGGAAAGTTGAGTATGAATTATCTTCAAATTTGGAGTATCAGGTTTCGGCAAATTTATTCGGATTTACATTGATTTTTAATCACGAAAATGGACAGGTTTTTACAGTTAAAACAAATGATAGAGGTGAATATACAGCTTTTTTACCTGTCGGAAATTATACGTTTCATCTTGTAGAAAATAGTTTACCAGAACATGTTTATGCAAAAACATATTTGAATAAAGTAACGGTAGAAAAGGAACAAAATACAGAATATGAACCGCTTATTTTGAAAATTAAGGAGCGAAAAGTTAACATCAAACGTTTTGGTAATTAATGGATATTTTGATTTACTTTGCATCAAAATAAACTCTAAATGCCACTAACTTTTTGCCATCCAGCAATTATTCTTCCGCTAAAAAAACTAAAATCGAATTGGTTTTCGATGACGGGATTAATCATTGGTTCGATGTCGCCAGATTTAGAATATTTCTCTCGAATGGAGATTATAGCGACGCACAGTCATTTGTTCTGGGGTGTTTTGTATTTTGACTTACCAATTGCTCTTATTTATTGTTTCGTTTTTTACCTATTTGTCCGAAATATTTTAATTCATCATTTACCAATTTTTTTAAAAGAACGATTTGCTCAATTTCTAAATTTTGATTGGATTTACTATTTTAAAAAACATTGGATAATTGTGATTCTTTCAATTATAATAGGAGCTTATTCGCATCTTTTTTGGGATGCTTTCACCCACGAATGGGATATTTTACGAAATTAATTCCAGCTTTAGAGGAAACTTGGTTTCAAATTCCTTTCAATAATTTCGAAATAAAAGGAT
>NZ_CALGVK010000093.1:0-1752 GCF_937930195.1 uncultured Empedobacter sp. | reverse complement strand
ATCTCAGAAAATCGTGTCGAATGGAATATGATAGATTATGCAATACAACAAATCGGAGCTGTTGTCGTAGCAATTTATCCTAATATTTCGGACAATGATTATGAATATATTTTTAGCGATTCCGCTATAAAAGTATGCTTTACAAGTAATCTTGATCTATATACACGTATCAATCAACTCAAAATAAAATTACCTTCATTAGAGCAATTATACTCGATTGATGAATTTCAAAATACAGAAAGTTGGAATGTGTTGATTGAAAAAGGTAAAACAATCCAACAAGATGAAATAGAAAAATGTGCAGTAAATGTAAAGCACGAAGATTTAGCTTTTTTAATCTATACATCAGGAACAACGGGAAATCCGAAAGGCGTGATGTTGTCGCACAAAAATATTCTTGCAGATGTTATTGCTTGCGAATATTCAACACCACTTGATCCATATGATCGTGCTTTGACGTTTTTGCCTGCTTGCCATGCGTATGAACGAACAATTCAATATTTATATGTTTATATGGGGATTTCAATTTATTTTGCTGAATCTATGGATAAAATAGGTGATAATTTAAAGGAAATAAAACCACATATGATAACGGCTGTTCCTCGTGTGATTGAAAAAGTTTATGAAAAAATTATGCAAACTGGTGCACAATTACCTGGAATTAAACATAAAATTTTTAATTGGGCTGTAAAGGTCGCTGAAGAATTTGTGCTAGAGGAAAATCAACGTTCTGCAATTTATAATTTGAAATTAGCTATTGCAAGAAAATTAGTTTTACACAAATGGTACGAGGGTCTTGGTGGAGAATTAAAGGCAATTGTTACTGGAAGTGCAGCGATTCAACAACGAATTGTTCGCGTATTTTTAGCAGCCGAAATTCCAATTTATGAAGGTTATGGATTGACAGAAGCTTCGCCAGTAATTGCGGTGAATTGTTTTCGTCGAGGAAAAAAGATAGGCACTGTTGGACCACCGTTGAAAGGTGTTGAAGTAAAATTGGCCGATGATGGTGAGATTTTGGTTCGAGGTGATATTGTGATGATGGGATATCATAATTTACCAGATAAAACTGCAGAGGAAATTAAAGAAGGATGGTTGTATACAGGTGATATTGGAGAATGGGTAGAACATAAATTTTTGAAAATAGTTGATCGAAAAAAGGAAATGTATAAAACTTCTGGAGGTAAATATATAGTTCCTCAACAAATTGAAATGAAAATGGTAGAATCGCCATTCATAGAGCAATTGATGGTTGTTGGAGAAGGAGAGAAGTTTCCTGGTGCTTTTGTAGTTCCGAGTTATACAAATCTCAAAAAATGGGCGCAGTCAAATGCTCCTGAAATTGTAAATCTTCCTCATGATGAATTTCAGAAAAACGATTTTATCAAAAAGAAATTAGAAGATGAAATCAATCAACTGAATAATCATTTTGGTCATTGGGAGCAAATTAAAAAGATTGCGGTTATTCCAAATGAAATGACTGTGGAAGGAGGTGAATTAACTCCAACGCTAAAATTTAAACGTAAAATTATTTTAGAAAAATATAAAAAACAATACCAAGAAATTTTTGGATAATTAAAAAGAGTCTCGCTTTTGGGACTCTTTTATTATAACCTTTAATTAAGATTAAATTCTATATTTTTGTAAAAACAAAATCAGTTGAATTCAGTCAAAGTTTACGCAAAACAAACAAGTAATTGGGGATTATTATTCGGTAGTCTTTTATTCTTTTCTTGCTCAATATATTTATTT
>NZ_CALGVK010000092.1:0-12585 GCF_937930195.1 uncultured Empedobacter sp. | reverse complement strand
CTCATTGCGCGCGAGGTTTGTATTTTCACTGCATGGAATGATTAGGCGGTGACGATTTGCTGAATCAAGCAAATGGGCAGCGGCTACTTTTGGGTTATGAACTCGGGAAAGGTTTCGCGAAGCGAAATAAATTAGTCACTAATCTATACTTTCATAATCTTTTTTATCGAGTTGATGATCAATAAACGATACTTTTCTAAGTTTAGCATTTTTCTTCGGAATGATTGGGTAACCTTTGGCTTCAGCGAAAACTTTTGTGAATTTCGCTCCAAAATATAGGATGGTTGCCACGTAATAAATCCACAATAACAGAATAACAAGTGAACCTGCTGAGCCAAAAATGGAAGAATATTTGGAATTGGCGATGTAAATTCCGATTAGGTATTTTGCGATAAAAAATAAAATAGCTGTGAATACTGCTCCAACAAAAGCTGGTTTTGCTTTGATACGTGCGTCTGGTAGAATTTTGAAAAGGATGTAGAAAATCAAAATTGAAATCGAAATACTCAACGTATTATTAAGAAGAATAACGGTTGTCTTGGTCATTATTGCATCGAGCTCGAAAAGACTGAAGATTTCTTCACCAAACGACACCAAAACACTATTGAGAATAACAGTACCAATTAACACGATACCTAAAGAAAGAATGATCAGAAAAGATAGTCCGCGATTGATTGCAAGTTTGATCCACGCTCGACGAGGAACCGCCTCGACACGCCAAATAAGATTGAGACTATCTTGCATATCGGTAAACATAGTGGTAGAACCAAAGACTAAAATTCCGATACCTATATATAAAGCCAGTGAACTATCGCCTGAAATGGTAGAGTTCGCCACAAAGTTTTGAACAGCTAAGGCTACATCTGGACCAACAATATTTTTTAATTCATAATACATTCTGTTTTCGATGGCATCTTTTTTAAAAAATAAACTTGCACTCGAAATGACAATCAATATAAGAGGAGAAAGCGAAAATAAAGCATAATAAGTAAGTGATGCACTAAGTTTCATTATTCGATCTTCACCAAATTCGATAATCGTTTGCTTTATGATATTGAAGTAAAATATGAGTTGCTTCATCCAATGATTTTAAAAAATAAAGATACAAATTAGAAAAGTGACTGCAAAAAAAAGACCATTCGATGAATGGTCTTTTATACATATAATAAATATAATGATTACACTAACATAGTTACAGGGTTCTCGATATACATTCTTAATGTTTGTAAGAATTGAGCTCCTGTTGCTCCATCCACTGTTCGGTGATCGCAAGCTAAAGATAATTTCATGGTATTACCAACGACTATTTGACCGTCTTTTACAACTGGTTTTTCGATGATTGCACCAACAGATAAAATACAAGAGTTAGGTTGATTGATAATCGAAGTAAATGATTCGATTCCGAACATACCTAAGTTTGAAACAGAGAATGTAGATTTTTCCATTTCATCTGCTTTTAATTTGCGATCTCTTGCACGACCTGCATAATCTTTGACCTCAGCAGAAATTTGAGCAAATGATTTTTGATCTGTATTTTTAACAACAGGTACTAATAAACCATCTTCTACCGCAACTGCCACACCGATATTGATGTCTCCATGCTGAATAATTTCTGTATCTGTCCAAGTTGAATTAACCGCTGGATGTTTGCGTAAAGCTATTGCGCATGCTTTCACAATCATATCGTTGAATGAAATTTTCGTATCAGGCACCGAGTTTAATTGTTTGCGCGCAGCAATTGCATTATCCATATCTAACTCAATATTTAAGTAATAATGAGGAGCTGTAAATTTAGATTCTGCTAAACGTTTTGCAATTACTTTTCTCATTTGAGAATTTGGAATCACTTTATCTTCGCCAGAAACAAAAGCTTGAGCAGGTTTAACAACTTCAAATTTTGGTTCAGCTTTTGGTTGTGCGGATGGTTGATAATTTTCGATATCCTTTTTCACGATACGTCCATTATCTCCAGAACCTTTTACCTCAGCTAAATTAATTCCTTTATCTTTTGCAATTGTTTTTGCCAATGGAGATGCAAAAATTCTATCAGAAGAAGTTGTCTCTTCTACTTTATTGTTTACATCCAACTGTACAACAACTGGTTTTTCATCTTCTTCTACAATTTCAGTAGTAGGAGCTGCATTTTTACCACCATTTGCTACAATAGCAGAAACATCAGTACCCGCTTCACCAATAATTGCTAAAACCGTATCCACTGGAGCTGGTTCGTTTACTTTCGCACCTTGATACAATAAAACACCGTCAAATTCAGATTCGAATTCTTGTACTGCTTTATCTGTCTCAATTTCTGCAAGAATATCTCCTTCAGCAACTGTATCTCCTACATTTTTGTGCCAAACAACTACGGTCCCTTCTTCCATCGTATCCGATAAACGAGGCATTGTAATTACTTCAACATTTTCAGGAATTGCTGCAGTAGGTTGAGCGGTTGATTTTTCAGAGCTGGGAGATTCTTTAATTTCTTCTTTTTCCACTTTATTTTCATTTGTAGAATTCCCAGCAGTGATTAAGCCTGAAATATCTTCACCTTCTTGACCAATAATAGTCAAGATTTCATCAACTTTTGTTGAAACACCTTCTGCTATTCCTTGATATAAAAGTACTCCATCAAATTCAGATTCGAATTCTTGGATTGCTTTATCTGTTTCGATTTCTGCTAAGATGTCTCCCTCAGCTACTTTATCTCCTACATTTTTGTGCCACTTTACAACAGTTCCTTCCTCCATTGTATCGCTTAAGCGAGGCATTGTAATAATTTCTGCCATGGTTTTTAGTTGTTTTCGATTTTATCTAAAAATGGATAATTTTCTTCAGAATAGATATAATCATACATTACGTTTTCTTGAGGATAGTCAGATTTTTCTGCAAACTCTGCACATTCTTCTACTAAAACTTTTACTTCATCAACAATTGCATCCAATTGTTCTTTCGTTGCCCAATTGTTCACTAAGATATGATTTTCTACATTCAAGATTGGATCTTCTTGTTTGTATTCTTCTACCTCCTCTTTTGTACGATACGGTTCTGCATCTGACATTGAGTGACCTCTATAACGATATGTACGAACATCTAAGAAAGTTGGTCCATCACCACGACGCGCTCTTTCAATCGCTTCGTAAGCAGCTTCCGCAACTTTTACAGGATCCATACCATCTACAGGCATACAAGGCATTTCATAACCTAAACCTAATTTCCAAATATCTTCATGGTTAGCTGTACGAGAAACAGAAGTACCCATCGCGTATTGATTATTTTCACACACAAAAACTACTGGTAATTTCCAGTTCATCGCCATGTTAAATGTTTCATGTAATGTTCCTTGACGAGTTGCACCATCTCCCATCAAACAAATTGTTACACCATCGCGGTTGAAGAATTTATCACCAAAAGCAATACCTGCTCCTAATGGAATCTGTCCACCTACGATTCCGTGTCCACCATAAAAATTATGTTCTTTACTAAAAACGTGCATAGAACCTCCTAAACCATGAGATGTTCCTGTTTCTTTTCCACATAATTCGGCTAAGATACGCTTAGGATCTACTCCCAAAGCCATTGGCCAAACGTGGCAACGATACGCTGTAATCACATGATCTACACCAGGCTTCATTGCATGAATAAAACCAGCTGGTAAAGCTTCTTGTCCATTGTATAAATGTAAGAAACCTCTAATTTTTTGTTTTAAATATAATGAACGACACTTATCTTCGAAGCGACGCCAAAAAGTCATATCACGATACCATTGTAGGTACGTTTCTTGCGTTAATTTTTCCATAATTGCACAATTCCGTTGGAACAAATTTAAACTAATCTATTTAGTGTGCAAAATTGCTACCCTAAAAATTCATCTGTAAAATGCAATGGGAGCAAATCTTTAGCAGAATTAACCACTAAAACTTCACCTTCGTTTCCGGATAAGATTAATTCGATTGGTTGCGCTTGTTTCTTTTCGATTTCTAAAATATACTGACGACACATTCCACAGGGCGGTAATGGGTAGTTGACATTTGGTGTAGAAACGGCTAATTTTTCTATTTTAATATTAGGAAAGTTTGCATTTACATAAGCCAACAAACCTCTTTCAGCACAAGCACCAACAGGGTAAGAAGCATTTTCTTGGTTTGAACTCGAAAAAATTTCTCCATTTTCTAATTGAACCGCGGCACCAACTTTAAAATTAGAGTAAGGTGCATAGGCTTGATGAGAGATTTCTAAAGCTTGATCAACTACTTTTTTTTGTTCAGCCTCAAGCTCATTTTTATTTTCGAATCGATCAAATTCAAAAGAATATTTTTCTTTTTTCATATAGATTAAACACTAAAGTGTTTTCATTTAATTAATTATTAAATACTTAAGTCCTTTTATCTATTTTATTAATTAGAAAAAGGAAGTAAATTTATAAAAAAATAAGATATGTTGGTAAAAATTTTTGCAAGTGCTATTTTCGGTGTTTCCGCTCAAACCATTATTGTCGAAGTAAATATCGATCAAGGTGTTGGTTATCATCTGGTCGGTCTACCCGATAGTGCAATCAAAGAAAGTAATTTTAGAATTAATGCAGCATTAAAAAATTGTAACTTAAAGTTACCTGGAAAAAAAATCACCATTAACATGGCTCCTGCCGATTTACAGAAAGAAGGTTCTGCTTATGATTTACCTATTGCAATTGGAATTTTAGCTGCATCGGAACAAATAAAATCTGAAGAAGTTGGAAACTACATTATGATGGGAGAACTTTCTCTTGACGGTTCTTTGCGTCCTATAAAAGGTGCTTTACCGATTGCAATACAAGCAAAAGAGGAAGGTTTTGACGGAATTATTTTACCCAAACAAAATGCCGATGAAGCAGCTGTCGTAGAAGGCATTCATGTTTATGCCATTGAAAATATACAGGAAGTTGTTCACTTTTTCAATCACGAGATCGAATTGCAACCTCATCAAGTTGATTTGAACGCAGCTTTTTTTCATGAAATTGAAAATTATCCGTTTGATTTTGCAGATGTAAAAGGACAAGAAAATGTAAAACGCGCCATGGAAATTGCCGCAGCTGGTGGTCATAATATTATTTTGATTGGACCTCCTGGAAGTGGAAAAACAATGTTAGCAAAACGTATTGCTTCGATTCTTCCACCGATGACAATTAACGAAGCATTGGAAACGACCAAAATTCATAGCGTAGCTGGAAAATTATCCAACAAATCGTTGATTGTAAGTCGCCCATTCTCATCTCCACACCATTCTATATCTGACGTAGCTTTGGTTGGAGGAGGATCTTATCCTCAACCCGGAGAAATTTCTTTGGCACATAACGGGGTTTTATTTTTGGATGAATTACCTGAGTTTAAACGTACAGTTTTAGAGGTTATGCGACAACCCTTAGAAGATCGAGAAGTAACTATTTCGAGAGCAAAATTCACCGTGAATTATCCTGCAAGTTTTATGTTAATCGCTTCGATGAATCCCAGCCCAAGTGGTTATTTCATGGATGATCCGAATAACACCTCAACACTAACAGAAATGCAACGTTATATGAACAAAATTTCTGGCCCTTTATTGGATCGAATCGATTTACATATCGAAGTTAATCCTGTTCCATTTGATGATTTATCACAAGAACGACGTGGAGAAAAGAGTGCTACAATTCGAAATCGTGTGATTAATGCACGAAAAATTCAGACCAAACGATTTATAAATTCAAAAACTCATTACAATTCGCAAATGGGACCAAAAGAATTAGATGCTTTTTGTGAGTTGGACGAACATTCCAAAAATTTAATCAAAGTGGTGATGGAAAAATTAAATCTTTCTGCTCGTGCCTATGATCGAATTATTAGAGTTGGGCGAACAATTGCAGATTTGGACGATTCTGAAACTATTCTTTCTAAACATATCAGCGAAGCTATTCAATATCGAAGTTTGGATCGAAATCAGTGGATGTAAGAAGCGGTAAGTAAAAACGAATGTATTAAATTAAAAAGCCAATTGCGTTTGCAAACAATTGGCTTTTTGATTTACTTTTTGATATCTATTTTCTCGCGTTCTTTGTCTTCGCTTATTTTATAAGCTTTCAAGACTTCACGAACAATTTTATGTCGAACAACATCTTTATCATCTAAATAAATAAAACCGATATCTTTTACGTCTTTCAATATATTAATCGCTTCACGTAAACCAGATTTTTGTTTTGGAGGTAAATCAACTTGACCAGGATCTCCAGTGATTATGAACTTAGAATTTTTCCCCATACGCGTCAAAAACATCTTCATCTGCGCATAAGTTGTATTCTGAGCTTCATCTAAAATTACAAAAGCATCATCTAATGTTCGTCCACGCATAAATGCCAAAGGTGCAACTTCTATCACTCCTTTTTCGGTGTAAGTAGAAAGTTTCTCAAACGGAATCATATCTTTTAACGCATCATACAATGGTTGTAAATATGGATCTAACTTATCTTTCATGTCGCCTGGTAAAAAACCTAAATTTTCGCCAGCTTCCACTGCAGGACGTGTCATGATAATTCGTCTCACTTCTTTATTCTTCAACGCTTGTACAGCTAAGGCAACTGCTGTATAGGTTTTTCCAGTTCCGGCAGGACCTATCGCAAATACCATATCTTTATTATAAACCGTTTGCACTAATTTGTGTTGATTAGGCGTTTGAGGTTTAATCATTTTACCATTTACACCGTGAACAATGATTTCATCTTCTTTTTTCATTTGAAGCATTTCATTATTATCTTCGGTCATGATAATTTCAAGTTCACGATCAGATAGTCGATTATATTTGTGAATATGCTGAATAACTCGTTGCATTTTTTGGTCAAAAATTTTCAGAACATCCTCATTTCCAAAGACTGTTAATTCTCTTCCGCGAGCAACAATTTTCAGTTTTGGATAATATTCTTTGATTCTTTTTAGATGTTCATTATTAGCACCATAAAAATCTTGCGCATTAATTTCCGCTAATTCTATGTTAATTTCTGTCAAATGAGATTGTTTTTTTGGTTCATTTACACAAAAATAAAGAATAATAAACAATATATTTGCTAATTATTACAGAATAGTGGCAATTATTACATTAACATCGGATTTTGGAGTCAAAGACTACTTTGTTTCTAGCGTTAAAGGCGCAATTCTAAAAGAATTGGCCGATGTTACAATTGTAGACATTTCACACCATGTTAATCCATACGATTTAGCTGAAGCAGCTTACATCATTCGTAATTCCTACGAAGAATTCCCAGAAGGAACCATTCATATTGTTGGAATTAATGCATTAAGCACACCTTTTCAGAAACCAATTTGCGCCTTGATAAATCATCATTATTTTATCTGTGCAGATAACGGAATTTTATCATTGATTTGTCAAAAAAATCAACCTGAAGAAATTTACGAAATCACAGCTTATCCTGAAGGAATTGATAGTTTGTTCCCAATGAAAAACTGTTTTGTCCCTGTTGCTTGTCATTTGGCTCGCGGTGGTGTTCCTGCTTTGTTAGGGAATAAACGAACAGAAATGAAACAACTGAACGAATTAAATCCTATTTACCGCGATGATAAATTTATCATTGGTAATGTGATTTATATTGATCATTTTGGGAATCTTGTGACAAATATTTCGAAAGAGTTTTTTGATGAAATGGCGCAAGATAGAAAATTCAAAATCTTATTACGTCAAAAAGATTTTTCGATGACAGATATTACGGTCATTTACGAGCATTACCATGAAGTGGTACAAGATTTCAACAAAGAGGTACAAGCTTTTGGTCGTACATTGTGTTTGTTCAATTCGGCTGGTTTCTTAGAAGTTACGCTTTACAAAAGTAACCCAACTATTTCGGGAGGAGCAAATCAATTAATGGGATTAAAGAAAAATGATACAATTACAATTGAATTTGAAAATTAACGCAGAGAAATTAAAGAGAGTTAGAAAATTAAATGGAACCCTATAATTATTTTATTTACAAAGCAATACACGTTATCTTCGTGGTAAGTTACTTTGCTGGTTTGTTTTATGTTGTTCGTTTGATGATTTATCACACCGAAACACAACAAATGGAAGAACCGAAAAAATCTATTTTGCAGGATCAATATACATTCATGGAAAAAAAACTATGGAATGTAATTACAGTTCCAGCTTTGATAATTTTGGTGACAATGGGACTAAATATGCTTTACAAGAATCAAGGCTTACTACACTTGCCATGGATGAAAAGTAAATTGGGAATGGTGAGTGTTTTATTAATTTACCATTTTTGGTGTTGGCGAACATTGAAACAAATTCAGAACAACATTTTCAAATACACTTCTGTTCAATTACGAATGATGAATGAAGTCGCAACAATTTTACTGTTTTCTATCGTATTTGCCGTTATTCAAAAATCGATGTTTGGAGAATATTGGTATTGGTCTATAATCAGTTTCTTTGGTTCTGGTGTAATACTTATGCTTATTGTGCGTTTAATTAATCGTAATAATAAAAAGTAATATGTGGACAATCTTCAAAAAAGAATTTTCCAATTTTTATTTAGGCTTCACTGCTTATTTAGCTACCGCTACTTTCGTAATCGTTTCGGTATTATTTCTTTGGTTTTTCGATAACGAATTCAATGTTTTTAATACAGGAAATGCCTCATTAAGTAGTTTCTTTTTTATAGCGCCTTGGATTTTCTTATTTATGATTCCAGCCTTAACGATGAAACTAATTGCAGAAGAGCACGCAAACGGCACTTTATTGTGGTTATTCACACTACCTATAAAAAAAAATCAAATTATTTGGGGCAAATATTTAGCAGTTGTTTCAATTGTTATTTTCTGTTTACTATCAACTTTTTTGTTCACCATTACGTTACAAGAGTTTTTGATGCCTGAACAAGAATTAGATTACGGAACTATTTACGCTGGTTATTTGGGGCTTTTCTTGATAGGAAGTTTATTTGCTGCGATAGGTTTATTCACCTCATCAATCACAAAAAATCAAGTAATGGCGTATGTTTTAGCCGTTTTCTTTTGTTTCATCATTTTCTATGGATTCGAAAGTTTAGCGTCATATAATTTACTTGGATCGATGGATTTTTATGTTCAAAAAATTGGAAGTTTTACACATTACAACCAATTCTTGAAAGGAATTATTGACACCCGAGATTTACTTTACTTTTTGATTTTAATTGGAATCCTAAATCAAATTTCAATTGTTAATCTTGAACATAAAAAATAGTGCCATGAAAAAATTAAACAAACAACATCTAATTACTTTCGTTGCATTAATCACACTTTTTGTCATCGCTCAATTTGTTTATACACGAATTGATATGACGAAAGACAAACGTTTTACCTTAACTTCTACAACCGAAAAATTAGTAGAAAATGTAAAACAACCGCTTAAAATTGAAATCCTTTTGGGTGGAGATTTAACAGGCGATTACAGAATTTTGAAGAACGAAATTCAATTTTTGTTAGACGAACTTCGCGAAAAAAATAGCAATATTACCTATTCTTTTGTTGATCCTATCGATTTAGGTCAAACGGAATTGGAACAAAATAGATTAACGCCTGTTCCGATTAAAACGGACAAAGGTGTATTGAATGTTTATCCTTATGCCAAATTAACATACGATGATCATTCTACTTATATGGAGGTTTTGGTCAACGATCCTTCTACTCCATTTGAGCAATTAGCCTTAGCTTCAACAGAAAAATTAGAATATTTATTTGCTGAAAAAATTCAGAAAGCAACAAATTTCGAACGCAAACGAGTTGGTTTTATCGTTCATCACGACGAATTACCAGAAGTTCATATTCAAGGTTTAGGAACTGCTTTATCGGAGAAATACGACGTAGAAGTCTACCTAAATCCGATTGTAAATAAAACGTTCTCATTTCAACCATCTGACTTGGATAGCTTGAAACGTTTTGATGCCTTGATTGTTGCTAAACCAACATTACCTTTTTCTGATATGGATAAATTGGTTTTGGATCAATATATCATGAATGGAGGAAAAATGATGATGGCTGTTGAAACAGTTGATGCCGAAATGGATTCTATTTTTCGAAGTGGAAAAATAGTTGCCTTTCCAAGAGATTTGAAATTGAATGATTTCTTGTTTAATTATGGTGTACGTATTCATCCTGCGGTAATCAAAGACATGAATGGTGCGCAAATTGTTTTGGCAGATGGTGAAACAGCAGGAAACACAAGTTACAATTATTACAATTGGCCTTATTTCGAATTGGGAATAAAAGGTGAAGAAAATCCCATTACAAGTTCAATTGATCCTGTTTTATTTCAATTTGCGAATCCAATCGAATTGTTAAAAAATCCGAATATTAAACAGACTGTATTATTAAGTACTTCTGAACAATCGAGTTTGAAACCTGCATTAAATTACATTGAACTAAATGAAGTAGACATCGAAAATCCCGAAGAATTTAAAATGGGTAAAATTCCGATGGCTGTTTTAGTAGAAGGAAACTTTAATTCGGCTTATGCATCACGATACGAACGCAAAGAATTCCCGAATTTTAAACCAAAAGCAACAGATGGAAAAATGATTGTTATTTCGGATGGAGATGTCTTAAAAAATGCTTTATGGAGAGGCATTCCAATGCAATTGGGAGAAAATAAATTTTCGGTTCGTCCAGACAATCCAGATGGAAAGCCAAAAACATACGCCAACCAAACTTTTGTGATGAATGCGATGGATTACCTTTTAGGCGATGCTGATTTCTTGGCTTTACGAAATCGTAAATTAGAAATTCCGTTGTTGAGTGAAACAACTGTTTTACAAGAGAAATCGACTTGGCAAATGATTAATTTAATTGTTCCGACTTTTATTATTGCGCTTTTAGGTGGAATTGGTTACTTTATTAGAAAAAGAAGATATTCATAATGATATTGTAGGTAGTATACGTTTAGCAAAATTCGCAATAGGGATTGTAGTGGAAATCCTTTTTCTTTAGAAAAAGATTGCAACGTAAAGCCCGACCCGAAGGGATTGCCCAAAAAAATATAAACAAAAAAACCTCAAGCTTATAACTTGAGGTTTTTATATGTAAAGTTGTGACGATTTTACTCTAAGTGCATAAACGCTTTTTTACTCAAAAGACGTTCTTCGCTTTCTACGTGGTTATCATCAGGCACACAACAATCCACAGGACAAACCGCTGCACATTGTGGTTCTTCGTGGAAACCTTTACATTCAGTACATTTATCTGGAACAATGTAATAAACCTCATCACTAACAGGATCTTGTACCGCATCAGCATCAAAAGTAACACCGTCTACGTTTACAATAGTTCCTGTTAGAGAAGTTCCGTCAGAATATTTCCAATCTACCGCAGCTTCATAAATTGCATTATTTGGACATTCTGGTTCGCAAGCTCCACAATTTATACACTCATCTGTAATAATTATAGCCATTGTATCTGTTTTTTTATTTCCTACATTTGCAAATACAAAATTACATTTAATTTTCAGAAAAAATGACATTTGAACAAAGGATTTCAGCATTTAGCGAATTAGGACAGTTTTTTAATTTTATTATAAATAATGATTCGATTAAAGACAACGAACTAACAGAAAAATTCGGAAAATGGAAAGAAGAAATAGACTATACAATTAGCGATGCAGAAGCCTACAACAATTGGTTTACAAAAGAAAATATTATGTTAGCCTTGAAAAGTTGGGCTGAAGCTTTGACGACTGATCATTTATTGGCTTGGACAAAAAATTATCCCTTTACGGATACGCCAAAAAATGTTGGAATTATCATGGCAGGAAATTTACCTTTGGTCGGTTTTCATGATTTGCTTTCTGTTGTTGTATCTGGAAATAATGCCTTGATTAAAACATCTTCGAAAGATGATAAATTAATGAAATTTGTGATTAAATTTCTTCATTCGTTAAACGAAAATTTCAAATCAATTATTCAACCAATTGAACGTTTAGTCGATTTCGATGCAGTTATTGCGACAGGTAGTAACAATACAGCACGTTATTTTGAGCAATATTTTGGAAAAGTACCGAACATTATTCGTAAAAACAGAACTTCTGTTGCGGTTTTGAATGGTACAGAAACGGAAGAAGAATTAAAAGAATTAGGAAACGATTTGTTCATCTATTTTGGTTTAGGCTGTCGTAATGTAACCAAACTTTATATAAAAGATGAAGCACAATTGCATAGAGTTTATGAAGCTATTTTACATTGGGGCGACATCATCAATCATCCGAAGTATGCGAATAATTACGATTATAATCGTGCCATTTATTTATTAGGAAAAGATGAATTCTTGGACAATAATTTTGTTATGATGAAAAAAGATACTTCTTTGCATTCTGCGATAGCTGTGATAAATTTTGAAGTTTATCAAGACATAAATGAAGTTAAAAACTTTTTGAGAGAAAATGAAGATCAAATACAATGTGTGGTTGGAAATGATATGAAAGACAATCCGAATTATGTTAATTTTGGACAAACACAATTCCCGAAATTAACCGATTACGCTGATAATATAGATACACTAAAGTTTTTGGCGGAGTTATAAATGTTAGATGTTAGATGTTAGA